>NZ_JBHYRR010000026.1:0-46196 GCF_047974155.1 Megasphaera jansseni
ATGACAGTATAGAGATGCCTTGACACGATATTTGTTTTGCCATAAACTAAAGATAAATTAACGAACGTATTCATTATCGAATTTTCAAACTCATCGCATAACTCCTTTGGGATGATGTGTTGCAGCAGATTCATTATACTTCAAAGTGTGGTTACGCGATATTTATTTGTTCAAAAAGTTGTAAACTGCTGTAATTGGAAGGGAGAAGGGGTTAATGAATTTTACGACAGAAAGTCTGTGGATAAATTATTGTAAACTGTCGCAAGATGAGCGGGAACAAATCGATGCAATTTTGCTTCGGAAAAGGAAGCGATCAATTGATGAGCTTATTCAACATATGAAAACAAAAGGGGTAACCTTTAATATTGCGAGTGAAACTGAGGCAAGGCATTTTTTGCAAGAACATAATTATTATTTCAAGTTAGCTGCATATCGTGGTAACTATGTAAAACATCAATGTGGTTCTAATACTGGGAAATATGAGTGTTTGGATTTTGCATATTTAGAGGAATTGTCTAAAATTGACATGGATTTACGTTATTTAATATTGCAAATGTGTTTAGATATTGAACATCAGATAAAAGTTATGTTAATGGATAATATCGAAAAGAATCTTGGAGAGAATGGATATAAAATTGTTAGAGAATTTGATAGAGAAGGACGTTGCCGTCAAAAAATACTTAGGCAATCGGAAAATAGTTATGCGCATGAATTAATAGAAAAATATCGGGATAATATGGATTTTCCAATATGGGCTTTATGTGAACTAATTAGTTTTGGAGAATTGTGTAAACTATATAGAAGGTATACAGAGATATATCCTCAATGTGGATTACCAAAGTATAGTTTACTTAATCCAATAAGGAATTTACGTAATGCAGCTGCTCATAGTAATTGCTTAATATATAAATTAAAAGCCACAAAAGGACAAACGATAAATGATATTAATAATATTGTGTCGCGAATTCATACCATATCTCGCTCATCTCGGAAAAAATATTTGAAAATTCGATCGATACATGATTTTGCGGTTTTATTGTATTGGTATCGTAATTTTGTGAAAAGTGAAACCTTAAAACAACAGCGGAATCAAGAATTATATAAGTTGTTTTACCAGCGTATGCAGGAACATAGTGATTATTTTTATAGAAATAACTATATTAAACATGCTTATATTTTCACGTTGAAATTAGTAAAATATTTTTTTCCACCTATTGACAATTGACAGTTTTAATATATACTATAAATAACTTGAAAACCGAAATGGTTTTGGATGGGACATGTTACGACATGTCCCTTATTTTTTATAAGATAATCCCATTGAACACGTCCCCAAAATTATTTATCCTTAAAAAGCGTACTGCGGGGACTTCATTTCCAAAAGCACTTCCCTCAGTGCAAACTCGTCCGTGCTGTCCGCGGCAGTGTTTTCGATGTAGCTGTCGATTTGCGCCGTGATTCTAAGACGTATGGCAAGTGGTATGGCGTCGAATTGATGGAAGAAAATAAGAAGCAGTTCCTCATTCCTGAAGGCTTTGCCCATGGTTTCCTGGTTCTCAGTGACGTGGCGGAATTTTGCTATAAGGTCAACGACTTCTGGCATCCCAATGACGAAGGCGGTATGGCCTGGAATGATCCGGAAATCGGCATCCAGTGGCCCCAGCTCGTCGGCGAATATCAGGGCTCGCCCAGTGCTACCGGTTATCATCTTGAAGATGGGACACCGTTGAATCTGAGCGATAAAGACCAGCAGTGGCTGGGGTTGAAAGATACTTTTAAATTTTAATCATAAGTGATGCCAATATGAGTATAATATGCAGAAGAAATTATAATGTTGAATCATACTACAGCACTTTACAACTTTTACGCGGCCTCGGAAGTTGACGAAGCTAGTTTACACAAGGCCTGGACTAAGTCCGTTGAATTTTTGGCGGTTTGGGCCTTAGAGAGCAAAGTGCCCAAAAATATTTCACGCTGTATTTGCCAGCCTATATGGCTTCACGGCTCCTGCAGACTGACGTTTCAAATTTCGCTACTGTCGTATCATCGACACTGAGGAAGACCGATTCATTCTGTAAAGCTGTGGAAATCAAGTTGCACGCCAATTCCGCCGTTTGCAGGCGGAGAGACCGACTCGTCACCGTTTCATTCCGAAGCGCCCGGTAATAACTGTTCAAGCAGCGATGCGTCACCTGGGACAAGAAATTCCGGTGAAGAAAACGAAGGGATGGAAACGCCTGCAAGGCCAGCTGGGCTATGACCAGCCAGGTCAGCAAGAATTGCGTGGGCCGTGTCGCCGTAGAAAAATATTGAGAAAAGAAACGAAACAGACTACCAATAATCGAATTTTCGAAGTATAATGAATTCATCGCGTAACTCCTTTGAGATGATGTGTTTGAGCAGATTCATTATACTTCAAAGTGTGGTTACGCGATATTTATTTGTTCAAAAAGTTGTAAACTGCTGTTATTAAACAAACAAATGAAAATATGCAGTGGTATTTGGATAATTATGATGAGCAAAGAAATCAAGAATTTGAAAAGTAAATTAGAAAATGTGGATTTAAAGGTCACTTTGGTCGATTTAAAATAAAGACATAGACTTCGCCATTTGTTGCAATTAAGTCGCAAAACCTGAGTTAAAAGATTGGGTCAGGCAGAGTATTAAGAAGATGTTGAATAATTTGTTGGGCCAGAGAGTTGCTGAGCTGGCCAATACCTCTAAATATGAGCGCATAGAGCTGCGAGAGAGGTACTGTTCCGGCCATTACATGCGGAATCTGCGCATCAGCTCAAACAATGTCATGCTGAAGGTACCGAAATTGAAGCGGATTCCCTTCGAAACGGCTATCATCAAGTTTAAAAGTGCAAAAATTGCGAAACCACCGTTTAATTGGGGCTCTTTTAACCGGCTCAATGGGTCAATTTCGGCTTTGATGGATGTTATTAGTGTTTTATAAAAGGAGATAAATGGACATTTTATTTTTTGATAAATTAATTACTATTATTCCTATTATTGTTTCCATACTAAGTGCTGTTATATCTTGGAAAATATATAAAATCAATGAAAAGTCAAATAAAGATAGAGAAGAAAGGGAAAAAATACATGAAGTGAGCCAAATATTTCCTTATGTTCTCGATTCAGAGTATCGATTGAATTCAGTTAAAGTTTGCAATAACAGCGATTATCCTATATATGATGTGATGATTTTAGAGGGAATCAATACTTCCAATATATATGCTGGTGAAAATTGTTGTCAAGCAGAATATATTAGGCTTATAGCTCCTTTAGAACATGTAACTATTCGAGTACAGAATAGAGGCTTAGGGATGTGTAAATTTTTGGTTGTTGGTATTTTTTTTAGAGACTATCTTGGAAATGAATGGTTTCGGGATAGTTATGGGACTTTTAAAGAGGCGAAAGGGTATAAAGAATTGCTAGCTAGAAAGAAACTGATTTTTGCACCATATTCTGAAAGCAGAAATATTGTTGATAAACGTCCTTATAGAAATTGAATATACTGATAATCTAGAAATATCTAATTGTAAATGTCAATGAAAAAGTGAAATATGTGATCACGAATTTTTGAGCCACCATGATTATGAAAAAATATTTACATCCAATCATAAACAATCCGGTTGCGGTGATTTCACCGCAGCCGGATTGTTTTGTTAATAAAAAATAATATATTGTCCCAATATTGAAAAAAATGTCCCAATAAGTTATAATGACAGGAGAAATAAGAGATGCTGTAAAGTGTAAGGAGCTGGAGTGTGATGAAAAAAAAAGATATTGTAAATTTAATTAAATGTTATGCAGAAGGTAATGATGCTGGATTTAGGACTACAGCTTATCAAATTGCCAAAGAATTCGATCAAAGTGGAGATACCCAATTAGGACTTTATCTTATGTCACTATTATCAGATGCCAATACGTTTGTACCACAAGTGCAGGAAAGTAAAGAAACATATACCGGATTGCAATATCTTGATAAGGCTTCTGCTTGTGAAGAAATGCTGCTTTTACCAGACGTAATTATGAATGATATATTAGGGATTGTAAATGCTATTAATCATCATATGGGGATTCATCGTTTCTTATTTGAAGGGGCTCCTGGTACAGGAAAAACAGAAGCAGTAAAACAACTTGGCAGAATTTTAAATCGAGATGTTTATATGGTGAACTTCTCTGAACTTATTGACAGTAGATTAGGGCAGACTGCAAAAAATATAGTAGCTTTATTTAAAGAAATGAATGGGATTTATCAAAAATATAATATGATTTTCTTATTTGATGAAATTGATGCATTGGCTTTAGATAGAACAAATAATAATGATTTACGGGAAATGGGAAGAGCTACTTCTACTTTATTGAAATGTCTTGATTTACTGGATAAGGATATTATTTTAGTTGCGACAACCAATCTATATTCCTATTTTGACAGAGCTTTAATCAGGAGATTTGATTCGGTTATTAGTTTTAATCGATATACACAGGACGATTTGTTGGATATTGCTGAGAAAATTTTAAACCGATATTTAGATCAATTGCATTTAAAAAATCGGGATGTTCGGCTGTTTCGTAAAATTATGAAATTAATGGATCAATTACCTTATCCTGGGGATTTGAAGAATATAGTCCGTACGGCTGTAGCTTTTAGCAACCCTAATGACGAATGTGATTATTTTAGACGATTATATAGCGCAATTTGTGGTAAAAATCCGGATAATTTAAGTGAATTAAAAAAACAAAAATTTACAGTAAGAGAGATGGCTATACTCACAAATAAATCTAAAAGTACTATTGATAGAGAGCTTAAGGAGGCGTTATAAATGAATAACTTATTGGAGTTAAAGGGGGAATTCCAACATAAGTCAAATCAAGCTAGAGGGGGGAGCATCTCACTAAAAAAAGGACAAGTAGTTAAGGCCGACCATTTACTGGAGCTAGCTAATGATTTACAAAAAATAGCTGATTATTGGTCTGTACATCCAGAGATTGAAGGTGCTTTAGTTAGCGCGCATTATGTTCGCATCGTTCCTAAATCAAGTCGATTGCAATTTTTGCTTTCATGTACTAATAATTCCCCCAATGATTTTATAGTAGGGGCAAAATTTGAGACTACTGTTGATATAATCGATCCGGAATCCCATGCTCACCATGTTTTTACGTATTTTATCCCGTTAACAGCACTTGTTCAGACCATAGCTGTTTTAAAAAAAGTGTATGACGTTTTGAAAGAAAACTATCAGGGTAAGCTTTCATATGAAGATGTGGAAGAATTAAAAAAAGGAACATTCGTGTGTGATGGTTTATCTAAAACCAGGTTTCTTCAAACTATTGTAGATAGTTCGAATATTCAATGTTTTCGTATTGATACATTGGAAAAGGATATTCATGAAGCATGTATTATAACAATTTACAAAACTAAAGTAAAAACACGGGAGTTGTTAGGGAAATTTGGTATTTCGATTCCAGAAAGCAGAATTCTCAATCAGCTCACGATTCAAATGAATCCAGAAGAAATACATATGTTGTTGGAAAAAGCTCCATATCTGGTAGCTATGGGGGTAAATGATTTGACTCAGTATATTCCTGAGCCATTGACAGAAGTATCGGAAGTACCTGAACTTATTCCATCTCCTAAGAATGAACCTGTTATTGGCGTTATTGATACTCCCTTTAATGAAGACGTCTATTTTCATGAATGGGTAGATTATACTAATTGTTTGTCTGAAGATATTCCCGTTGGGCCAATGGATTTTGCACATGGAACAGCTGTCAGTTCGATCATTGTTGATGGTCCTAAGGGGAATCCTGATTTAGATGATGGATGCGGTCGTTTTAGAGTTCGGCATTTCGGAGTAGCTGTTGCTGGTAAATTTAGTTCTTTTTCGGTTATAAAGCAGATTGGGGATATTGTACGGTTAAATCGTGATATTAAGGTGTGGAATCTTTCTTTAGGTTCTATATTAGAGATTAATGATAATTTTATTTCGCCAGAAGCTGCTGAACTGGATCGGTTGCAGAATGAATATGATATAGTGTTTGTAGTAGCAGGAACGAATTTACCTGCTGTACATGAACATGAAAACAATTATAAAATCGGTGCCCCGGCAGATTCTTTAAATTCTATTGTTGTGAATTCTGTAAATTTTCAGAATCAAAGTGCATCTTATTCTCGAAGTGGCCCTGTATTGTCTTTCTTTGTAAAACCAGATGTTAGCTATTATGGTGGAGATAGGCAAAAACATGAATTTATAACGGTATGTGACAATGTATTGGGGGCAAAGCAGACAGCTGGAACTTCTTTTGCAGCGCCTTGGATTACCCGAAAAATGGCATATTTGGTTTACATTATGGGATTTACTCGAGAAGTGGCTAAAGCCTTGCTGATTGATGCTGCAACGGGATGGTATTGTCGGCCAGATGAAAAAAAGGGGTATGGCATAGTGCCCATTTCTATTCAAGATATTTTGCAATCTCCCGATGATGAAATTAAATTTATTATTTTTGGAAAGACTAAGAATTATTGTACGTATACATATCAATTGCCTGTCCCGGTTGTAGAGAATAAGCATCCTTATCTTGCCAAAGCTACTTTGGTTTATTTTCCGTTGTGTGATCGTAATCAAGGTGTGGATTATACCGATACGGAGTTAGATTTGCATTTTGGGCGATTAATGATTGATAAAGCACAACGTTTACAGATAAAATCTATTAATGGAAATTTACAGGCTGAACCGGGCCAGCACTCTATTTATGAAGAAGATGCCAGAAATGATTATCGGAAATGGGATAACGTAAAAATAGTTGCTGATCAGATTTATAGTAACATGAAACCTCGTAAAGCGTATGAAAAAGGACTTTGGGGTATCAAATTATATTGCAAAGAACGATTAAACAATCATGCCAGACGGGAAATTCCATTTGGTCTGGTTATTACCTTGAAAGAGATGAAGGGAGTTAATCGAATTGAATTATTCAAGCAATTATGCCAAGTTCGGGGATGGATTGTAAATGATGTCAGTGTAGAAAATCGAGTTCAAGTATATTTGAAGGGGGAAGAAACAATTCAGTTAGAATAAATAAGGAAATAAAATTTTTTGCAAAACGGATTATAAGACAATTATGGGGAGGAACAGAAATGCTACAAAAACAATTTGAAAATTTTTTTAGCGAAATCAGGATTGATACAGAGGCTCCTGCTTTAATTAAAAAACGGCAAATATTACAAAATGACATTGAGAATAAGTTACCCGAAATTTTAGAAGATCATAATATTGGACTTAATAAGAGTGATATACGGATGATTGATCAAGGAAGCTATAAATATAACACTACAATTAAATCAGATGTAGTGGACCGGGATGTAGCAGTAATGATTCCTTTAGATACAGTTGAAAATAGCGACCCTAGAAAAATTAAGGAATATTTAAAAGACGCCATAACTATTTTGCAACGGACAGTAGAGATTAAAGAGCCCTGTGTAAGGGCTTCTTATCATAGAAATGGTGTGGAATATTTACATATTGATTTGCCGCTTTATGCAAAATATAATGATGAAGTTTATCTTGCTAGGGGTGTAAATGTCAATGAAAAAGTGAGCCACGTGATTACGAATTTTTGAGCCACTATGATCATGAAAAAGTGAGCCACTGTGCTCATGAAAAAGTGAGCCAGTTTAATTCTTTATCTGGCTTTGCAGACGGTAGGAAGTTCCATTCATATTTAGGACGCTGGAATGGTTGTTTTTTGTCAAGCAATTTTCCCTAATTTCACCTTCAGAATTCCCTCGAATCACCGTGGGGAATTCCCTGTTTTCGGCGGGATTGTTTGTGGCTGGGGTAACAGGTCCAGCCTTTGCCGTTTTCGGACGAGTCATTCCATGGAACCAGGTAGTCAATCGCTATCTGCATACCACAGAAATCAGATTGCTGCGGCAGGGGACGGCGAATCTTATGTGGATAGTGGGGAACAAAATATTTAAAATCAAATCATAAAAATAATCCGGCTGCGGTGAAATCACTGGGCCGGATTGTTTGATTCTGTTGTTATTGAAGAATATTATGGATATATTTTTTGAGACCTTCTTCAGTAGAAAAATTATATTCTCTATTTTTTTTTATATAATATGTTTTTATGGTTTCTTTTGGAATAAGCTCATTAGATGGAATACTATCTGCATATCCCTTTCTGGCAAGTTTCCACGGCGTTTCTACATGAGTGATTTTTTCTAATGTTTTTCCACTATACTCTCCAAAAGTAGTAACCACTAAGTCTATAATTCTGCGTTCGTTATCAGTAAGAGCATTTCCTGCTCCTTCAAAAATTGAAAAACGTGCGTCTTCAATCGGGTTATATTTAAAGTCTTTAAAAATGTCATATACTTCTGGGTATACAGGTCCGTGGACCCATGCCTGACAATTTTCTGGGAACAATGATTTTCCATTTAGTGCATAAGACACCCCCTGGATAAAATAAAGTAATTTTTGAAGCATTAAAGGGGTTACTTCTTCGAGTTTATCGAATACGTATGAAATCACGCTTATCATTTTATCGGAAACAGAAAAGAGCGTTTCTAACTGTGTAGCTTCTTTCATTGTTTTATTATAGGCTGACGGTGCTAATTTTTCTTTATTTTCATTTAATTTCTTTTTCATGAAAGTAGGAGAAGATAATGCTTTTTTCATAACATCTGAATATTCTTTAGATGGTATTTGACCAGAAAGATATCTGGTAATTGTCACTTCACCAAATCCAAGTGCGAGAGATAATGGTGCTTTTCCGATTTTATAAATTTTCATAAGTTTTTGAATATCATCTACTGAAACAATATGTTCATACGTTCTGTATTGTGTATCAATTTCCTGGATATTTTTATCAATTAATCCCGGAATTCCCATTTCTTCTCCACACTCATTGCAAATAGCAACTGTAATGATAAACGTATATTCTACGCCTTTGATTGTCTTTACAATAGCTCTTTTTTGCAGAGTATATTCTGTTTTTTTTCTACATACTGTGCAAAAATCGATTCGTTTTTTATAGTTCATATTGCTCCCTCCTTATTAAATTGCTATTTAAAATAGTAATGTATTGGATACTTCTGTTCATGTAAAGATACTACAATAACATAACAGGTATCCAGCTTGTTAAATTTGATATATAGAGAAACGATTTTGCTCGTGTTACCTATTCTTTCCAACAGTTCTACATCTTTTCCAAATACGTAGAGCCTCTCATGTTCATATCCTTTATGCTCATTTTTTAATATTTCAGAAAAATCAGTAGCTGTTAATTCTAGTAATATTTTTTTTGCCATTGTTTCATCGAAAATGTAGTTAAAAAATAAATCTCTATTACCCTGCCGATGAGAATTTAGTTCAATTCTATATCTGTCTTTTTGAATAGCATCTTTTATCTCAGTTAAGTATACTTCAATATCATTTGGTGTTATGTCCAATATATAATCCTCCTTTTTTAGAGTGATTGCTTTTATGTATTTTCTTATCACTATTATAACATATGATAGGATTTTATCAATATCATATCATATAATTCCCCTTTACCGGGGGTATGTGGTATGTGGGTATGTCAAGAATTTTGTGTAAATTTCTTAGAATTCCAGCACTTTACAACTTTTATGCCGCCTTGGTAGTTTCCGAAGCTAGTTTACATAAGGCTTGAATTAGATCCGGTAGACTTTTGGTGGTATGTCTCCTACGAAGGCCCCGATTGGGGTATTTTTGTGATATATAGTAAAGGAGCAGCACTTTACAACTTTTACGCTGCCTCGGTAGTTTCCAAAGCTAGTTTACACAAGGCCTGAATTATGTCTTTTGAATTTTTTTTCGGTATGGCCGATTGTTCGCGGCGGGCCGCCCTGACCGGGACGGCCCCTACGAAAGCCCCAGTTGGGGCAAGTTTTTTGTCAAGCAATTTTCCCTAATTTCACCTTCAGAATTCCCTCGAATCACCGTGGGGAATTCCCTGTTTTCGGCGGGATTGTTTGTGGCTGGGATAACAGGTCCGGCCTTTGCCGTTTTCGGACGAGTCATTCCATGGAACCAGGTAGTCAATCGCTATCTGCATACCACAGAAATCAGATTGATGAGACAAGGAACGGCGGATCTTATGTGGATAGCGGGGAACAAAATATTTAAAACCAAATCATAAAAAAATAATCCGGCTGCGGTGAAATCACTGGGCCGGATTTTTTATGACAGTATAGAGATGCCTTGACACGATATTTGTTTTGCCATAAACTAAATATAAACTAACGAACGTATTTTCTTATTTGGAATGAAACTGTTATAAAAATGCCATGCTCTAGTTATTCTTAAACTCAGAAATAAAGTGTTTTATCCTGTTCTTTACAAAATCAGAAGCAAGGCGGAAATCTTGCTTACAAATATATTATACGAGGAGTTATTTATGATGAATTTAACTGCTTATAATCTATGGTGTAAATTTAAATCACTTTCAGAAAAAGACCAATCGGCTATAGAGGCAATTGCATGCCGAAAAAAGAAATTAACTGTTGACGAACTCATTCAACATATGAAGATGAAAGGAATCACCTTTAATCTTGTCAACGAATACGAGGCCAAACATTTTCTTCAAGAACATAATTATTATTTTAAGTTAGCAGCATATCGTGCTAATTATGCTAAATATCCTCATGGAAACTTAAAGGGGAAATATATAAATCTGGACTTCGCCTATCTTCGAGAACTTTCTACGATAGATATGTACTTGCGATATGTCATTCTAAAAATGTGTTTAGATATTGAGCATCAGCTGAAGGTCATGTTTCTTAAGGATGTCGAAACAAACTTAGACGAAGATGGGTATTCTTTAGTTGAGAATTTTGATCGCGATAAATCAATTAGATCCAAATTTTTACGACAAGCTTCAAGTAGTTATGCCCAGGACTTGATTCAAAAGCATCAAATTCTTTTAGATTTCCCAATTTGGGCTTTCTGTGAATTGATAAGCTTTGGGGATTTTATAAAATTATATAAATTTTATATTCGCCGTCATCCAAAGCGAAAAACACTTCCTAAGTTTAATTTATTATATCCTATTCGTAATTTGAGAAATGCAGCCGCACATAGTAATTGCTTGATTTATAAATTATCAACCCATACAGGCAATACTACCTCAGACATAGGAAAAATTATTTCTAACATTCCTACCTTAACAGTTAGTAGTCGTGAAAAGTATCTAAAAATTTTACCCATTCATGATTTTGCTGTCCTTTTGTATTGGTATTCATCATATGTAACTAGCGAAGGATTATTGAATTCACGGAAAAGAGAGCTGTATTCCCTGTTTTTTCATCGTATGCGAACACATAAAGAATATTTTTCGGAAAATGAATATATACAAAACTCCTATATTTTTTGTATCCGCTTAATACAATATTTCTTCAGAAAGTATTGACAACACTCCATATTTTATGTAGAATGAATGCACATTGAAAACGATTTAAGTCGTTTTGGAGGGGTTCTATGATTATAGGACCCCAATTTTTCGTATGTGGGGATATTTGCAATCGCAAATATCCCCTGTTTTTTAGAACATAGCAGTGTGAATGATAATATATAAGTGAGCCATTTAAGGCATTCGTGATCACGAAAAAGTGAGCCACCTCACTACTCCATCCTGTATAATTTGGTTAGAACAATCAAATGGGAAGGGATGGCACCAAGGAATAGACTTGAGACGACTTGAACATGTGAAGTAGCTGGCTAGCTGCGACTTCATCCGCCGGCATGAGCACAGTGGATTACTTTTTCATTGACATTTACACAGAAGGCGCATAGCCGGAATTTAGCATTATTTAACTACTTTATGGTATAATCCCGAGTTTGACACTTTTGAAAATAAAAAATGCTCATAAAGAGCGTGGTTATGCTCCTTGTGAGTATTTATGATTTGGTTTCGATATGTGCTATATTATCTGGAGGATTATTAAATTTATCAAATTTAAGGTAGAGTCGCACAAAACCTATCTGTTTAGGAGTAGAGGCTATAAAAAAAGTAGTTCTACCGATGAGGTATGTGTTGAAAGTATATTTAAGTAAAATTATACTACAAGTTAATACGCATAGCAAGATATAGTTGAATATAGCACACAAAAAAACAAAATACTTGACGTGAAGATGCGCTAATTTACTGGCTTCATGGGCATTTTTCTATAAATTAAGTGTCAAACTCCCGAAAAAGTGAAGAATACAATCATAAAAACAATCCGGCTGCGGTGAATCACTGGGCCGGATTGTTTTTTTTGTTTTCTTTTTTAGATAAGCATAGTATAATAGAAATTATTACACTATATTGTCTAAAAAGAGGGAAGCAGGGCTAAGTTGTTCAGCTCTAGTTTTTTATTGGAATATATAAGTAGGTTGTTATTTGTGGTGTTAACATGTTGTGATTGGATTAAAAAAATAGAAGCGGAGTATTCTCAGGAAGAGATTGTTTCAGGCTGTAAAGTTTTGAATCAATCCTATAATATTTTTGATCTTCCCGAAAGGCAATGGCAGCAGTTAGCTTATTCTTTTCCGCGGAGCATAAGCTGTTTGCAAAAATTATCCGAAGTATGCTTGCCTGGAAAAGTTATTAATGCTTTATTGATGAAGTACTATCCTTGCGAACGGGTTATCAAATATTACTTAATAAAAAAAATGACCCATTTAACTGAAAATATAGTAGCGTTTGAAATGAGCATAGGTTCAAGCCGTATTGATTTATGTCGAATTAATGGACATACTTATGCCTACGAAATTAAGACAGAATATGATACTTTTAAACGCTTGTCAACACAATTGCCGAATTATCAGAAAGCTTTTGATTTTGTCTATGTTGTGACTCCTCTGCAACGAGTGGAAAGTTTAAAGCCATATCTCCCGGAAGGATGTGGCATTATTGCCTATACTTTAAAGAATGGATTATGTAAATTTTCCCATCAGAAAAAAGCAAAAAAAAATAAAGGTGACCTCGATTTTTGCATAAAAAATTTTTCTTCATCTGAATTAACAATGTTTATAGAAGAATTATCAAATTTAACATGCCCAACTAAACGCATTGAAAAGGAAAAAATAGCAATATCTCTGGTGGGAAAACGAAATGCTTGGGCCGTATATAGGAAAATTTTAAAAAAGCGTTATGCAAAAAAGTGGAATTTTCTTGTAGCTAACATGGAGCATATACTTCCTATCGATGTACAAGAATTTTTCCGGTCAACTATGTCCGTAGATGAATTTTATGAATAATATTTATCCCCGTTATGAGGAGTTTCATAGCGGGGATAAATAATGTTAATGTGAGTTTTCTTTGGCGTATTCGTTCATTGTATAAATGTAGTGACTCATGGTGATCCCTTTCCAGATAGCTTGACTTTTTCCTGTATAAGAATCAGTTGGGGTTGTGATTTTTTCTATTTTTTGACAACCTGGACAAAATTTATGATGATTAACTGAAAATTCGTTCCAATATTTACTTTCTACAATGCTAGGGGCAATGTATTCGGAAAATTCTGAGAGTTGTGCAGCTCGGCCAACAAAGGATATAAAGCAGTTATTATCTTTTGAATAATATATCCCTGCTGGACTGATACGTCCTCCATTAGTAGGTAAAGACGAGGTAATTCCGGCATAATCACCGAAACCATCGCAGTGGATTTGCACGTAGTAATCTCTTAACCCATTGTCGATTTCAGGAATAGGGCTTTTATCTTTTAAATCTTTATTATAAAGATTGTTAGGTCTGTTATCATTTAAGACAATTGTAGTGCAATTTTTTTCCTTTTTTAAATTTTCTGCTGCATTCCAGACAGGTTTAAATACGGGATTACTATAAGGTGCTGTCCCGATGTCAATAAGCAAATAGCTGTTTTTATCCAAGAGATTTTCTAACACAGGGACGCAGTCCAAAAAAGTAGATGCTTGTATACGAAATGCTATTTTTATAAAATGTTGATGTAACTGATAAAAGTCATCTTTTAATTTATTATGAATTTCTACAGTAGAAAGTTCTGGCAAATAGGATATTACAGGAACTACCTGTTCGGATACTTCCTGTAATTGCATTAATTCCGTGATATAAAATCCCGATTGACGATTTACTTTATTCAAGTACTCTTGAATACTTTTTTGGGTATTATTTAGCTTTGTTGAGCGAAAGAAATCTATGAATAGTTGTTGTTGGTTTTCTTTTAATAATTCTTTTATTTCATCTAAAGAGGTATTCTTAGCATTTGTTTTAGTTTTTTCTTGGACTAATTCTATTAGCGGGATAATGTATGGACCCCATAATTTCTTTTGGGTAAATTCCTCAAAAATATTCATTTCAATAGTACGGTTTTTTAATATTGGAATATATAGCATAGCTATCACCTGCTTTTTGCTTTAAAATCTAGGTAAGATGCCAGACCGTCGAGACCTGGGTAAATAAAGGAACGATTAATTCCAAAATGATCAAGACTATTAAGAAATTCTGTGTGACATTGTTTCTTTATTATCAATTTAGTTATTTGGCATTCTGCATCATTTATTTTTGTTTTATCTAAAGGCTGCATTGGATTTTTATGAACTGTAAATAATCCTTTTTGAGCAATGATTCTCTGATTGATATAGGGAGGAATGTATAATATGATTTCATCTTCAATCTCAAACGGATTATCATACTCCATGTGATTTGAATTAAATTGCAAAGAATCTATGATATATATGGCAGAATCATTAGTGGCATTTTCAACAGAAAAATAAGCAGCAATTAATGGATTTTTTGTCCAGTCTAGATACCGAGTGGGGAGACCAAAGTGTTGAGCTGTAGCTAATGACTCCCATGGTGATATATTTCGTAAATCATCGTAAGGAACTGCCATTTTACAAAAGTCATCCCAAAGTTTATTTTCTAAATTAGAAAGTTCTTCACTGGAATAAGTGCCACCCGAATGTTTTTTTACGTAAACTTCTCTACCTATTTTAGGAATTAATTCATAGTCTATATCATTCACTCCTCGAAAGATGAAATCATCTGTGAATTTAGCATCGTACAAAAATTGAAGAAATTTTTCAAATGATTTGATTTCAACGGAATCGATGTTAGTCTCTTTTTCCATGTCAGCACCTCACCTCTTAGAAAATGAAAGACAAATGTTTTTTATATTTTCCGAATAAATCTTCTTAATTGAAGTATACTATTTTGTTTAGAAATTAGCAAGGATTTGTCTTGCTGTGATGCGATTAGATGAGTTAAGGAGGATAAAAAATGCAACTGTTTAAAACGTATTTACAAAATGGAATATGTATTGATGATTCGTTAAGAAATTATGAATGTGATGATTTCTATATACAAAAATTAGAATATCCTAAAAATACATTTACTTACAACATTTTACAACTTTTATGCTGCCTTAATAGTTTCCGAAGCTAATTTATACAAGGTTTAAACTACGTCTGTTGAATTTTTTTTCGGTATGGCCGATTGTTCGCGGCGGGCCGCCCTGACCGGGACGGTCCCTACGAAAGCCCCAGTTGGGGCAAGTTTTTTGTCAAGCAATTTTCCCTAATTTCACCTTCAGAATTCCCTCAAATCACCGTGGGGAATTCCCTGTTTTCGGCGGGATTGTTTGTGGCTGGGATAACAGGTTCGGCCTTTGCCGTTTTCGGACGAGTCATTCCATGGAACCAGGTCGTCAATCGCTATCTGCATACCACAGAAATCAGATTGATGCGACAGGGAACGGCGGATCTTATGCGGATTGTGGGGAATCGGATTTTTCGATAAGTGACGTTCATCATAGTTCGTTCATCGTTTGTTGGTTGAGAAACGGACTCCCGGGCGCATTGTTGTGGTTTGACCAATTGTTCGCGGCGGGCCGCCTTGAACAGGACGGCCCCTACGACGGCCCCGATTGGGGCTTTTTTTCGTCACCTTAAAAAATCTCTTTTTTCACGAGAAGCATTCAGTACTTATTTTTGGTATAATGAAAGTAACTGCATTACCATCTACTGAATGTTTATGAGGTGATATTATGATACGTCATTTAGAAGTAAGTTCTTTTAAATCATTAAGAAAAGCCAGCTTAGATTTTAGCAATATAAATATTTTTATTGGAGCCAATGGTGCAGGGAAAACAAATATTTTAGAAGCTATAGGTGTAGTTTCAGCAGCTGCTTATGGTGTTGTTGATGATGAATCGTTACTGCGCAGAGGTATACGCCCTGGAGTACCTCGCTTATATAAAACATCTAATAAAAAATATACAACATCTCCCCATATTGCTTTTGAGGTGGGAAATGAAAACTGCAGATATACTGTTTCATTATTAAATCCGCTGGAAAATCCACGGCCTAAATGGCATTTCAAAACGGAAAAGGTATTTGAACATGGTAAGGAATATTACAGCCGCGGTGTGAAAACGAATATTGATCCTGAAAATGGAGGAATTCCAGCGATTCTTGCTTCAGGAATTTCCGAAGAACTCAAGCATTTCTTTTCTGAATTAAAAGAGTACGCCTTATATAATCCCAATACTCCTGCACTGCGGGGGCTTGTTCCTGATATGCAGAGCCGTATGCCTGTCGGTTTATCAGGTGGTGGCTTGTCAGAAGGGCTGCAGGAGTTGTTGGAGTTAGCCAAAAAAAATGATGACTTAGCAGGTGCGATTGAAGATGTAGAAGGATTGTTCGATTGGGTAGGCGATGTCGGTACTTCTACGCAGAATTCGCAGATTTTATCAGCATCACTTCCTAGAACGAAGAGAACAATTACTTTTACAGATTTTTATATGAAGGATAAATACAATCGATTAACGGCTGCTGATGCTAGTGAAGGCATTTTATATGCGCTTTTTTTAATGGTTTTATGTTTGTCCGAACATGGACCCAAGGTTTTCTCTGTAGACAATATAGATCAAGCATTGAATCCTCGTTTAGTTAAGGCGATTATGCATTTGTTACAGGAATGGTTTCATGAATTAGTTCCTGAAAAACAGATTTTTTGCACGGCCCACAACCCAGTGGTGTTAGATAGTTTGGATCTGTTTGATGACATAGTTCGATTGTTTGTAGTTGATCGAAATTCAGATGGATTGACTAGTATTCAGCAAATTAAAATTACACCGAAATTGATTCAGCAATCGAAAGCAAACCATATTTCTCTGAGTCAAATGTGGGTGGACGGATACATAGGAGGCGTTCCCAATGTATGAATATACGGTGGGCATCATCGCCGAAGGCCCTACCGATGTGGCCATCATTAAAGCTGTTTTAAAAGTATCGTTCCCTGATGATGTTTTTAATTTCAGACAAATATTCCCGTCTCCGAAAGAGTTGTCAAATCAACGAAGTCCCGAGGGTTTTGGTTGGGGAGGAGTATATCGGGTTTGCCGGGATTTGAGAGAAAAAATAGCGATGCTACCGGACATGTACGATTTTTTTATTGTACATGTCGATGGTGATGTGGCTTATAAACAATATAACAGTATTGGTGAACAGCCGTTGGAAGAAGGTTTGCCCTGTGCGTCAGAATTGAATCCGATTCAGGAAAATGGACAAAAGTTCCGTACTGTCGTGGAAAAATGGGTCGGTAATATTTCCCTGCCCATCGTTTTTTGCTTGCCTTTTATGTGTACAGAAACTTGGGTAGGCAATTGGCTGTATCCATCAGACTGGGGCAATATTTCTGAAAATACACCAGATGAAGACATTTATCATCACTTATTTCTTTTGGGGCAGCCTAAGAGGGAGAAGGAGCGTCGCTTGATTAGAAAACATGGTAATGAAATGAGAAAAGTTACCAAAAATTATCGAGCGGCAGCTGATTTATTAACTCAAAGTGCTTGGAAAGATGTAATGCAAAGATATGTTCAAGCTTACCGTTTTCATGCGGATTTAAAACGAACAATGAATGCAGATGAGGGATGAATTTGGTGGAACGTTATGAAACATAAGTGGCTTATTTTTCTTTGTTTTTTGCTTGTTTTTGCTGTCATCGGTGTGATTTGGTGGCATTCTATGCAGAATGGTGTGGCTTCGCATGCGGAGAGTCGTCGTATACTGGCTTTTGCCTTGTCTCATCTTCAGGGGACGCGGCTGGCACCGTATTTAAGCGATGGGCATATCCGGCGGCTGGCGCATTTGACGGAATATACGACGTTAGGCGTCGTGTTGAGCAGTTTTTCTGTTTTAATTTCGCGGCGTTCTCATAAAGTTTGGGTGCTCCTGGTTGGAATCGGCGTGGCTTCGATTGATGAATATATTCAGCTTTTTGCCGGCGGACGGACGTCAACGTGGCATGACGTGGTACTCGATAGTGTCGGGTGCATGGTGGGAATTGTTTTGGTCATGGTCATCCGGGGAGTGAAGCGGGGGATTTGCACCATACGAAAATAGGGGGCCTGCGTTGTTTATCAAGTTTGGTGCATATGGTATAATTGATACTACAGGCAACTATAATATAAGGATATATAAGGAAGGTGGTTCGGTGAGTCGTATGGATCGGGATTTTGTGGTATCGCAATTTACGCGGTATGTCCAGGGCTTTGACCAGGCTGAAGAAGGGGTTCGGCTGAAGTATGCTCATTCTTTGCGGGTGAGCAGTCTGTGTGAACAGATTGCTTTGAGCTTGGATTTGACTCAGGAAGATGTGGATTTGGCCTGGCTCATTGGTGTCCTTCACGATATCGGCCGCTTTGAGCAGCTGCGGGAGTATCATACGTTCGTCGATTACCGGTCGATGGACCATGCCAAATACGGGGCGCATTACTTATTTGCTGACGGGCATATCCGCGATTTCCTGGATGATATGAGCCAAGACGATGTGATTTGTATGGCTGTTGACCAGCATAATGTCTATCAGCTTCGCCGTGATTTGACGCCGCGGCAGCAGCTCTTTTGCCAGCTCATCCGCGATGCCGACAAGATCGATATTTTCCGGGTCTACGTTATGTATATGCGCCAAAAGAAGAATATCTGGAACGTCGACTGGTCTGATTTTGAAAACCAGCCTATTTCGGATGTCGTCATGGCCCAGGCCCGTCAGGGGAAATTGGTGCGGACCCAGGATAAGAAGACCTTCATGGATTTTTATGTCGGCGCCCTCTGTCTCTATTTTGATTTGGTCTATCCCCGGAGCCGGCAGCTGGCGCGGGAACAGGGCTATCTCGACACGCTCCTTGATTTCCATTCACAGAACGCGGACAGTGAAGGGAAATTGGATGAAATCCGCCGTTTAATCCGCAAGGACGAAGAGTTGCCCTGCCCATCATTTATTGATACAATGTATAAAAGAATTCAATAAAAATTGATATATGGGGGCTTACATTTATGGAAATATTGATTACTGGGGGTGCCGGATTCATTGGGTCGCATATTTTGGCACAGCTCCAGGGACGGCGCGATATCGATGTCGTCGTGTTCGACAACTTGTCCAGCGGCTCCAAGGAACATGTACCGGCCGGGATGGAACTGGTAGAAGGCGACATCCGCGATGAAGCGGCGGTAGACGCCCTTTTTGCAGACCACCACTTTGATGCCGTCATTCATTTGGCGGCCCAGACGATGGTTCCTTTTTCCGTCGACCATCCAGCGGAAGACTGCCAAGTCAATTTGGAAGGCGTCCTCCATGTGTTGGAAGCCTGCCGGAACCATGGCACAGGGCACATCCTCTTTTCGTCCAGTGCGGCTGTCTATGGCGACAATCTGAATATCCCCCTGAAGGAAACGGAACGGCTCGTGCCGACGTCACCGTATGGTATCACTAAGATGACGACGGAACATTACCTGCGGGTCTATCATGAATTATATGGCATGGATGCGACGGTCTTCCGCTTTGCCAACGTCTATGGCGAACGGCAGGGCGAAAAGGGCGAAGGCGGCGTCGTCAGCATTTTCTGCAAGCTCTTGTCCCAGCATCAGGGGATTACGGTCTTCGGCGACGGCAATCAGACCCGCGATTTCGTCTATGCCGGCGATATCGCCCAGGCTATCATCCGGGCGCTGCCGCTTAAGGGCTATCACACGATGAACGTCTCGACGGGGCAGGAAACGAGCATCAACGATTTGATCCACAGCTTTGAAAAAGCCGTGGGCTATACCGTCCCCGTCCAGTATACGGCGCCCAGGACGGGCGATATCCTGCGGTCGGTCCTCAGCAATGAGGCCTTGAAGGCGAATCTGGATTTTGTCCCGGAAATGGATCTGGAAGAAGGAATCCGTCGGACCTATGACTGGTACCGCAGCCAATGGACGAAGTAAGACGCTTTTTGCCTTGACAGGCTTCCTAAAACATGACACAATTAATTAGATATGCCTATATACATTTATATACAGGAGGGGTAGCCTATGGCAGATGATCGCATCATTACGGCTTTGGACGTCCATTCATTGGATGATATGAAGAAGCTCGTTGAAACCCTTGGCGATAGTGTTTCTTTTTATAAAGTCGGGATGGAACTCTTTTACAGTGCCGGTCCCGATGCGGTACGGTATTTGAAGGACCAGGGAAAACATGTATTCCTCGATTTGAAGGTCCACGATATTCCCAATACGGTGGCCCAGAGCATCCGCGCTTTGACCCGCCTCGGTGCCGATTTGATGACGCTCCACGGTACGGGCGGCCGGGCCATGATGGAAGCGGCAGCCGAAGCCGTCCGTGATGAAGCGGCTAAATTGAATATTGAACGGCCGCGTCTGCTGGCCGTAACGGTCCTGACCAGCATCGACGAAGATGCCTGGAAGGAAATCGGCGGCAAGTACAGCATTGCCGAATCGGTTAAGAATCTGGCGAAATTGGCTAAGGAAGCCGGCATCGACGGCACTGTTTCTTCGCCGTATGAAGCCAGGGAAATCCGGGAAATGAATGGGCCCGATTTCCTCATCGTCACGCCGGGCATCCGTCCGACCTTTGCCGTAGCCAATGACCAGAAGCGGTTCACGACGCCATCTCAGGCTTTGCGCGACGGGGCATCTCATTTAGTCATCGGCCGTCCGATTACCAAGGCCGCCGATCCCAAGGAAGCAGCCCAAAAGATTTTAGCAGAAATTCAGGGGGTATAATCAATTATGATGACAGAAGCAGAAGTAAGACAGTTGTTAGTAGACACCAAGGCCGTCCTCGAAGGCCATTTTCTCTTGACGTCGGGCCTGCACAGCCCGCTGTACGTTGAAAAATTCAACGTCCTCCAGCATCCGGAATATACGGAAAAGCTCTGCAAGGAATTGGCAGAACGTTTCAAGGACCAGAACGTCCAGACCGTCATGGGTCCTATGACCGGCGGCATCCTGTTGGCTCATGAAGTCGGCAAGGCACTCGGTACGCGGGCTATCTTCACGGAACGTGAAAAGGGCGTCATGACCTTGCGCCGCGGTTTCCACATCGAACCGGGTGAACGCGTCCTCATCGTCGAAGATATCGTCACGACTGGCGGTTCCGTCCAGGAAGTCGTCAATGTCGTCAAGAAAGCCGGCGGCGTCATCGTCGGTGTCGGCCTCCTCGTCGACCGCAGCGGCGGCAAAGCTGAATTCGGCGTACCGAAAGACAAAGTCCAGGCTCTCCTGCATTTGACCGTTCCGACATACAAACCGGAAGAATGCCCGCTCTGCAAACAGGGTATCCCCATGACCGAACGGGGCAGCCACCATCTGAAATAATCTGGGTCAGGAGATGTTTTGTTCATGGAAATGTTATCGGCCATAGCGCCTTTCTTCGTGGCTGGCCTGCTGGGGACGGTGTTCGCCCGTTTTACGGGCATCAATATGAGCATGTGCGTCCTCCTCATGTTCTTGTACATGGGAGCCAAGCCCGTCGAATGTATTGCTGCTATGTTGATGTTTAATGTCTTTACGTATTTTACAGTGTACTCTCAGCTCCATGTCATGAAGATCAAGAGTTTCACCTTTTTCCCCGGCGTGCGCCTGGCCATCCCGATTTTGATTACTATCGCCCTGGCTGCGCTCAATCCTTTCATCGGCATCGTCTTTTTCGTCTTTACCTTCCTCATGGAAATCTTCGCTAAGATTTACAAGGAAATGGATGCCAAGACGCGTCCGACAAAAGGGAAAATCGGCCAGATGGTCGTCATCGCCGGCATCCTGGTGACTATCGGCACGGCTATCGTCCAGTTCATCCCGGAAAATTACTACTACATCGTCGGCGGCGTGACCATCTTGATTTACGCCTTCGTCATGTGGCGGACGGGAGACCGCCGCAAGGGGACGGCCTGGTGGGATAAGATGCTCTACGCATCGACGTTCCTTACCGGCTTGAGCGGTATCGACGGGACCGATTGGCTTACGGCTATGCGCCGCAATCCGGAATCGGTATTGTCCAAATGCTACCCCATCGTCATCAACGGGGCCATGATCATCGGCCTGCTGGCGTCGTATGCCATGTACCAGTATTTCTCGCTGGGCGCCTTGTTCGCCACTATCGGCTCGGCCGTCGGCATCCGCCTGTTCGGCTTGTATGAACATAAAGAAAAAGGAAGCTTCTCGTACCTCACTCTGGGCATTGCCGTCCTGGCAGCCCTGGTGTTCATGATCATCCAGCCAGTACCGACGGGATTCCCCGTCGTGCCCATGGCTGACCAAACGGGTTTCTTTGATTTTTAGTTTTGCAAAAAGCGCTGTCTTTTATGGCAGCGCTTTTTTTGCAAGGCTCCCTTGATAGGGGAGCTGGCCGCCGGAGGCGGTCTGAGAGGTTGTTTTTTTTTCGGAAAACGGCGAGCAACCTCTCAGTCAGCGTTATTCCCAGGATTCAGGCGGGACTGTTGCATGAATGTTTCTGCCAGCATGCGAGGCCCTGTTTACTTTATAGTTTGTAGCACAGAGTTTGTAGTTTGCAGAGAAAACCTTCAAATTTAAAGCCATTCGCTAACAACTAACTGCTAGCCACTAACAACTTTAAAGGGCTTGTCGTCGTGCGACAAGCCCCTACGATTTTTTAATATTAGCAGGAAAACGGCGGGCTTTGTCGAATATATTATATATATCCTCATTTATGACTCGTTTTTTGTTTTGGATAAAGGGGGGATCCCTTATGAAGAAGAGTATTATCTTAGCGATGGTCGTGGCGGCTTTGGCCTGCGGGCCGGCCTGGGCGTATGATGAAGGCCCGATTATGGGACCGTATACGTCGATACCAGGGCTGACGGCGGTGCAGCAGTGCCAGCTGACGGTTGCCGGCAAAGTCATGGACCCGGCGGACGGAGCCGTATTGCAGAAAAACAACGTAGTCATGATTCCCTTGCGGAAGGTGGCGGAACAGCTCGGTTATACGGTGACTTGGGATCCTGATGACCAGAGCGTCCGAGTCGAAATGAATATCGCCTATATCATCGTCAAACCCGGTGAGGACTGGTACGAACGGATCGGGACGATTAAGAAGGTCAATTTGAACCATATCTTCCAATACGGGGCCGGACCGATTAATGTCAACGGCACGATGTACGTTCCGGCACAGCTGTTTGAGGCTTTTTATAACAGCGTCACCATTACGCCGCAGGCCGTGACGATTACGCCGGCAGCGACGGATTGAAGTCGTGAAAAAACTGCTTGACTTTATAGGCCCTGGCCGATACAATATATAGAAGAATATGTGGCAGTCCCGTGAGGCTGTGCGATTCTCATACTTTCAGATTGTACCTTTAATATAGTCCGGAGAGGCTAAAAAGGGACATATTTTGCCATGCTTATAATATGACCTTTGCCCTGCGGCAGAGGTCTTTTTTTTACAAGGAGGATTCGATGGTTAGTATACAGGGCAAAAGCCTGTTGGGGCTCCAGGGAGTACCGAAAGAAGAAATTGAATTGATACTGCGGGTCGCTAAGAAGATGAAAGCCGTCGTCAACAGCGGGAATAAGAAATTATCCCTGCTCAAAGGGAAATCGGTGGTCAACATGTTCTGGGAACCGAGTACGCGTACGCGCGGCTCCTTTGAAATGGCGGCCAAGTATCTCGGCGCTGATGTCATCAACTTCACGCCGCGGGGAAGCTCCATCCAGAAAGGCGAAAGTTTCCGTGACACGTTGCTGACGGTAACGGCCATGGGCGTCGATGCCATCGTCATGCGTCAAAAGCAGGAAGGTTCGCCGTGGTTTGCCGACCGCTGCGTCGACCCGATCATCATCAACGCCGGTGACGGCGCGCACGAACATCCGACGCAGGGCCTCCTCGACATGTTCACCATTCAGGAAGTCAAAGGCCATATCGACGGTTTGAAAGTCGTCATCGTCGGCGATATCGACCACGGCCGCGTAGCCCGCTCCAATATCTATGGCCTCAAGACCATGGGGGCTGACGTCCATCTCGTCGGTCCGCGGACACTGCTCCAGCCGGAACTGGAAGCCATGGGCGTCAAAGTCCACTACGATTTGAAGGAAGCCATCCAGGGCGCAGATGTCATCAATGTCCTGCGTATCCAGAAGGAACGCCAGGGCATCGGCTTCTTCCCCAGTGCCGGTGAATATAATTCGCTCTTCGGTATCAACCGCGACCGCCTCAAATGGGCCAAAGACGACGTCCTCGTCCTTCATCCAGGTCCCATGAACCGGGGCATCGAAATCGAACCGGATACCTGCTACAGCGAATTTTCTTCGATCCAGGAACAGGTCAAGAACGGCGTATCCGTCCGTATGGCCGTATTATATCTGACAATTATGGGAGGCGATGACGTTGACACTACTCGTTAAAGGCGGCAGAGTCGTAAATCCGGCCATGCAGCAGGATGAAATTTGTGACATTCTCATTGAAAATGGTAAAATTAAGGAAGTCGGAGCCAATCTCAGCGCTGACGGCGCCGAAGTCTTCGACGCATCGGGCCTCGTCGTAGCACCGGGCTTCATCGATATGCACGTCCATCTCCGCCAGCCTGGCCAGTCCGGCAAGGAAACGATTGAAACGGGGACGAAAGCTGCCGCTGCCGGCGGTATTACCCGCGTAGCCACCATGCCGAATACCAAGCCGGTCATCGATTCAGCCATCATCGTTGACGGCATGAAGTATAAGATTGAACGGGAAGCCAAAGTCAAAGTCGAAATCATCGGTGCTATTTCCAAAGGCCTCCAGGGTCAGGAATTGGCCGCTATGGGCGCCATGGCCAAAGAAGGCGTCGCCGCTTTTTCCGATGACGGCCGCTACGTAGAAAACTGTGATTTCATGCGCAAAGCTATGGAATATGCCAGCATGTTCCATAAGGTCATCATCGACCACTGCGAAGAACAGAGCCTCGTCGAAGGCGGCAACATGCATGAAGGCGTCGTCTCCAACGAACTGGGCATCAAAGGGCGCCCGGCTGTTGCCGAAGATATCGCCGTCGCTCGCGATATTTTCCTGGCCGAAGCGACACACACGCCGGTCCACATCGCCCACATCAGCACCAAGAACGCTGTCGAACTGGTCCGCCAGGCCAAGAAACGCGGCGTCCAGGTCACAGCAGAAGTCACGCCGCAGCACCTCATCCTGACCGATGAAGCCCTGCGCACCTTTGAAACACGGTATAAAGTCAACCCGCCGCTCCGCTCGGAAGAACACCGCGCAGCCTGCGTCGCCGGCTTGCAGGATGGCACCATCGATGCTGTCGTCACCGACCACGCACCGCATGAATGGGAAGAAAAAGATCAGGAATTCAACCTGGCTCCCAGCGGCTTCGTCGGCCTGGAAACGAGCGTCGGCGCTATGCTGACTTATATGTATCATACGGGCCATATCGACCTCATGACCCTGGTCAACGCCATGTCGACGGCACAGGCCAAGATCCTCGGCCTCGACGCCGGCGTCATCGCACCGGGCAAGGATGCCGATTTGACTGTACTCGATCTCGATAAAGAATGGACGGTAGATTCCTCGAAATTCTATTCCAAGGGAAAAGCGTCGCCTTTCGATGAAATGATTTTCAAGGGCAAGGCCGCAGCTACCATCGTCAATGGTAAAATTGTAATGAAAAACGGGGAGGTTTTATAATGAAAGGTGTCCTCATATTAGAGAACGGACAGAAGTTTTATGGCAACATGCTGATGGATGAACCGGCTGTCGGCGAAGTTGTCTTCAATACGGGCATGACAGGCTATCAGGAAACATTTACCGATCCGTCCTATGCCGGTCAGATCATTACCATGACCTACCCGCTCATCGGTAACTATGGCTTGTTCCACGAAATCGAACAGGCCGATCGTCCCTATGCTGCCGGATTCATCGTCAGCGAGCTCTGTGAAGAACCGAGCAACTGGCAGAATGAAGGCAAGCTGTCTACCTTTATTATGACACACCACATCCCCTGCCTCTACGGCGTCGATACGCGTGCCATTACGCGTGCCATCCGCAGCCAGGGCGTCATGAAAGGCGTCATCGTGCCGGAAACGATGGAAGAAAGCGCTATTAAGGAACTCTTCGATACGCCGTTGGAAACGCAGCTCGTCCGCCGCGTTACGACGCGTGAAATCAAGCACATGGGTGATGGCCGCTTCCACGTCGCCGTCATGGATTACGGCGCCAAAGCCAATATCCTGCGCGAACTGGTTAACAGCGACTGCCGCCTGACCATTTTCCCGGCTGAAACCAAGGCTGAAGAAGTCCTGGCTGTCAATCCGGACGGCATCTTCCTGAGCAATGGCCCTGGCGACCCGAAAGATGTCCCGTACATCGTCGAAGAAGTCAAGAAGATGATCGGCAAGAAACCGATTTTCGGTATCTGCCTGGGCCTGCAGATGCTCGGCCTGGCTTTGGGCGGCAAGAGCCGCAAGCTGACCTTCGGCCACCGCGGTGCCAACCATCCGGTCAAGGATATCCGCACGGGCCGCGTCTACATTACGTCCCAGAACCACGGCTATGTCATCGACGAAGCCTCCCTGCCGGATGATGTCGTCATCACGCATCGCAACCTCCACGACAATACCCTCGAAGGTTTTGAAGTCCCGTCCAAGAAAATCATGTGCGTCCAGTATCATCCGGAAGCTTCGCCGGGACCGACTGATAATTTGTATCTGTTTACACAATTCGTCAAGATGATGGAGGAAAACTAACATGATAGAAGGATTGAAGAAAGTACTCGTTATCGGTTCGGGCCCTATTATCATCGGTCAGGCCGCTGAATTCGACTATGCCGGCACCCAGGCCTGCCGTGCCTTGAAAGAAGAAGGATTGGAAGTCGTCCTCATCAACAGTAACCCGGCGACGATCATGACCGACGAAGATATTGCCGACCGCGTCTATGTCGAACCGATTTCCCTCGACTACGTGACGGAAGTCATTGAAAAAGAACGGCCCGATGGCTTGCTGGCTACTCTCGGCGGTCAGGTCGGCCTGAACATGGCTGTCGAACTGGCCAACGCCGGTGTCCTGGAAAAATATAACGTCCAGCTTTTGGGTACGCATCTCTCGGCAATCGAAGAAGCGGAAGACCGGGAACTCTTCAAGAAAGCCATGAAGGACATCAATCAGCCGGTTCCGGAAAGCGATATCTTTGAAGATGTCCCGTCGGCCATCGAATTTGCCGATAAAATCGGCTATCCGATTATCGTCCGCCCGGCCTTCACCCTCGGCGGTACGGGCGGCGGCATCGCCCACGACGAAGACGAATTGTTCATGATTGCCACGCGCGGCATCAAACTCAGCCCGATTAACCAGATCCTCGTCGAACGCTCTGTTGCCGGCTGGAAGGAAATCGAATACGAAGTCATGCGCGACAAGGCCGACAACTGCATCATCGTCTGCAACATGGAAAACATCGACCCCGTCGGCATCCATACGGGCGACTCCATCGTCGTCGCACCGAGCCAGACCCTGAACGACTTGCAGTATCAGATGCTGCGTACAGCTTCCCTGGCCATCATCCGCCGATTGAAGATCGAAGGCGGCTGCAACGTCCAGTACGCCCTCGACCCGAACAGCAACCAGTATTACGTCATCGAAGTCAATCCCCGTGTCAGCCGTTCGTCGGCCCTGGCTTCTAAAGCGACGGGCTATCCGATCGCCAAAGTTGCCGCTAAAGTCGCTACCGGCCTGACCCTGGATCAGATCACCAACGCCGTCACGGGCAAGACGACGGCTTGCTTTGAACCGACCCTCGACTATTGCGTCGTCAAATTCCCGCGCTGGCCTTTTGAAAAATTCGCCCTCGCCGACAAGACCCTGGGCACGCAGATGAAGGCTACCGGCGAAGTCATGGCCCTCGACCGCTGCTTTGAAGGGGCGCTGCTCAAAGCCGTCCGCTCCCTGGAAATCGGTGTCAACTATATTTCCATGAAGAAGCTCGAAAGCAAGTCCCTCATCGACATCGTCGAACTCCTTCAGAAACAGGATGATGAACGGCTTTTCGTCGTCGCTCAGGCCCTGCGCCTCGGCATCAGCGAAGAAAAGATCCATTACATCACCGGCTATGACCTCTGGTTCCTCCATAAGATCAAGAATATCATCGACTTGGAATTCGATTTGAAACGGAATAACCTGACCGTCGATAATATCCGCCTGGCAAAACGCTACAGCATGCCCGATGCCGTCATTGCCGGATTTACCAACAAGACGGAAGACGAAGTCCGCCAGTTCCGCGTCGACCACGGCATTACGCCGACCTTCAAGATGGTCGATACGTGCGCTGCCGAATTTGAAGCCGCTACGCCGTATTACTATTCGTGCTATGCCGATGAAGACGAAGTCAAGCCGTTGGGCAAGAAGAGCGTCATCGTCCTCGGTTCCGGCCCGATCCGCATCGGTCAGGGTATCGAATTCGACTACTGCTCGGTCCATTCGGCCTGGGCTCTGCGCAAAGCCGGCATGAACAGCATCATCGTCAACAACAACCCGGAAACGGTCAGCACCGACTTCGATACGTCGGACAGCCTGTATTTTGAACCGCTCACGGTCGAAGACGTCATGGCTGTCGTCGATAAGGAAAAACCGGTCGGCGTCATCTGCCAGTTCGGCGGCCAGACGGCTATCAACCTGGCAGCTCCACTGGCCAAACGGGGCGTTACCGTCCTCGGTACGTCTGTTGATGGCATGGACCGCGCCGAAGACCGCGAACGCTTCGATGAAGTCCTGGCCAAATTGAACATCCCCCGTCCGGATGGCCGCATTGCGACCAGCGATAAGGAAGCCATGAAGGTTTCTAAAGAACTGGAATTCCCGCTCATCGTCCGCCCGTCTTACGTCCTCGGCGGCCGGGCTATGGAAATCGTTTACAATGAAAAAGAATTGGAACGCTATCTCCGCGAAGCCGTCATCGCTTCGCCGGACCATCCAATCCTCATCGACGAATACATGGTCGGCCGTGAAGTCGAAGTCGATGCCGTCGCCGATGGTACCGATGTCTACATTCCGGGCATCATGGAACAGGTCGAACGGGCTGGCGTCCATTCCGGGGACTCCATCGCCGTTTATCCGCCGCAGCATCTGGACCAGGAAATGATCGATCAGATCGTCGACTACACGACGCGTATCTCCCTGGAACTCCAGGTCAAAGGTTCGGTCAACATCCAGTTCGTCGTTTCCCGCGGCAAGCTGTATATCATCGAAGTCAACCCGCGTTCGAGCCGCACCGTTCCGTTCCTGAGCAAGGTCACGCATTTCCCGATTGTCGAAATCGCAACCCGCATTGCTCTCGGTGAAACTTTGAAGGATATGGGCTATCACAGCGGCCTCATGCCGGCTAAGAAGCATGTTGCTGCCAAAGCACCGGTCTTCTCGTTCAGCAAGATCGGCCTGGCTGAAATCGCCCTTGGGCCGGAAATGAAATCGACCGGCGAAGTCATGGGTATCGGCCATTCCTATTCCGAAGCCCTGTACAAAGCTGTCAATGGCGCTAAGATGAAGATTCCCGCCGGCGGCACGATCCTCGTCACCGTCGCCGACCGCGATAAAGCCGAAGCCCTGCAGCTGGCTGAAGGCTTCAAGGAATTAGGCTATCACATCATCGCCACCGAAGGGACGGGCAAATATTTCAACGACCACGGTATGCCCGTCGACATCGTCCGCAAGATCCATGAAGGCGGTCAGAATATCGCTACCCTGATCCGCAACGGCAAAATCGACTTGGTCCTCAATACCCTGACCTATGGCAAACATCCGGAACGCGACGGTTTCAACCTCCGCCGCATGGCCGTAGAACTGGCCGTTCCCTGCCTGACCTCCCTCGATACAGCCCGTGAAGTCCTCCGCGTCTTTGCCAACAAAGGCAAAAACGAAGGCTACCACCACGTTGCTGCCCTGCAGGATTACGACATGGAATAGAATTTCGTTGTTCGTTCGTAGTTCATCGTTCATCGCAATCGGTTAATTTTTTAAGCCCATACGACGAACGATGAACGACCTACGACGAACGTAAAAGGGACTGTCGCATGTGCGGCAGCCCTTTTTTTATGCGTGAGGGTCTATATCGTAGGGGCTCGCACGTGCCTTTTCAGCCCGTCAGGACGTGAATGAAATGAATGGCAGGACGGCTGCTGAAACGGACCGCAATAGAGGGCGAGCCCGTCTGCAATTGGGGATATTTCTTTTATATGAATGAAGGGAAATTATATATGAACCCATCGGCGGGTAAGGGGTATCCACCCTAGTTCAGAAGCGGGCGCCCCACGTGGCGCCCCTACAAATCACAGACAGGCGATTTGGAAATAATGTCAACTGTTTTTCCGTACGTGTAGGGGCTCGCACGTGCCTTTTCAGCCCGTCAGGACGTGAATGAAATGAATGGCAGGACGGTTGCTGAAACGGACCACAGTAGAGGGCGGGCCTGTCTGATAATTGGGACATTTCATTTGCATGAATAAAGAGGCGGTTTGTATCGTAGGGGCTCGCACGTGCCTTTTCAGCCCGTCAGGACGTGAATGAAATGAATGGCAGGACGGTTGCTGAAACGGACCACAGTAGAGGGCGGGCCCGTCTGCAATTGGGGATATTTCTTTTATATGAATGAAGGGAGATTATATATGAACCCATCGAACGAGTAAGGGGTATCTACCCTAGTTCAGAAGCGGGCGCCCCGCGTGGCGCCCCTACAAATCGTAAACAGGCGATTCTTATAGTTTGCAGAGAGAAGCTTTAAATTTAAAGCCATCTGCTAGCCACTAGCCACTAACAACTAGCCACTAAAAGGGCTTGTCGCGCGTGCGACAAGCTCTTTTTTGTCGTATAATAAAGGCATACTTTGAAGGGAGGTTTTTGTATGAATATGAAACGCGGGTTAGTTATGTTGTCGTTGGGGGCTGTTGTGGCCTTTGGTGGCTTCACTAGCGGCCAGGCCTTTTTTAACAGTCCCCTGGCTTCGAATAGTCATTACCGGCCGATTAACTTTGGCATGGGCTATGAGATGTACGTCGACTTGAGCTCGATGGAGACGGTAAAGGATGACGGCCAGGGCTGGATTTTCAAGGTCGATCTCTTCCGGTCGCCAGAGGATTCGGGGAATATCGAAGGGAAGTATACGTTGACTTATAAGGTCGCCCACGGTCAGGCCTGGTTGTATAATGATTCGACTCACAGCTGGCAGGAAATCCCTATGCGCAAGAAAGAACTCAAGCACAATCAGATTGCCGATTTCGTTGCCGTCAATCTCTGCTACAAGCAGAAGACAGGCCAGTATCTGAATGACGACTACGGTTATGCCAAGGGCATGGAGCATTACTACAAGGGGGAGTAAGGACAGGAACGGCCCTTCGGGGACCGGCACTGCATCGCGGTGACTGTATCGGCGTTGCCGCGCCGGCGACACACGATGAAGGGCAGGATATATCTGCTGCTGTGGCTCGGCTGGAACAGGCCGGCTATCGCGTCAAGATGACGCCGACAGTCACCGGGAATTATGGTTTCTTTTCCGGGACCGATGCGGAACGGGCCCGTGACATCAACGCCTTGTTTCACGATGATGACGTCAAGGCCATCCTCTGCCTCAATGGCGGCTATGGCTCGGCGCGTATCCTCGATAAGCTGGATTATGAATATATCGCAGCTCATCCCAAACTGGTCATCGGTTTCAGCGATGTGACGGCTTTGCAGCTTGCCCTCTGGGAAAAATGCCGCTTAGTCACAGCCAACGGACCGCTCATGGTCACCCTCGGCGGCTCCGATGCCTATACGGCAGGCCAGTTCTTCCAGGGTCTTACGACGGACCGCTGGCAAGGGCCTTTAGCCCTGCCGGCTGGGCGGAAGCTGACGACTATCGTGCCGGGGAAGGCAGAAGGGCCAATCCTCGGCGGGAATCTGACGGTCCTGACGTCCCTGGTCGGCACGCCCTATGCCCTCGATGGGACGGGCTGCATCCTGGTCCTGGAAGATACCGGCGAAGATGCCTACCGTATCGACCGCATGCTGAACCAGCTCTGGCAGAGCGGCCTCTTGTCCCGCGTCGCCGCTATCGCCTATGGCGATTTCACCGACTGCCCCAACGACCCGGGCGACTTCACGACGGACCAGGTCCTGGATTATTATGCCCATCTGGCCGGAAAACCTGCTATCAAAGGACTGCCCGTCGGCCATACGAAGGACAAGGCCTTCGTGCCTTACGGCGTCAAAGTCCGCCTCGATGCCGGCAGAGAGGGCACGTCGCTTACCTTTATTGATGGTTGATGTTTGCGGTCCAGGGCCGTTGCAATATATGCATGTCGAACATAAATCATCGCCTGAGTGCGATTTGTAGGGGCGCCACGCGGGGCGCCCGCTTCTGAACTATGGGGGATGAACACTACTTGCCAGATGGGTTTACATGTAGTCCCTTTATTCATATAAAGGAGATGTATTCAATTGCAGGCGGGCTCGCCACGTGCGAGCCCCTACTAATATTCATGTAAAAAATCGTGTATAATTCTTGACAAAATATTAAAATGCATCTATAATGAATAAAAATTCAAGTAATAGTCAGGGCACAGCCCATGTGATATAGGAGTGATGAAGTGTGAAAACGAAAGTATTCATTGATGGTCATGAAGGGACGACGGGCCTTCGGATTCATGAACGGCTCAGTACCCGCCAGGATATCGAACTGGTTCCCATTGCCGACGATGTCCGCAAGGATCCCGACGCCATCCGGGCCTGCATGAAACAGGCCGACATCGCCTTCCTTTGTCTCCCTGACGGTGCCGCAGCCGAAGCCGTAACCCTGGCCGAAGGCTGTGATGTCCGCCTCATCGACACGTCGACAGGACGGCGGGTGGCACCGGGCTGGACTTATGGGTTCCCCGAATTATCGCCCCAACAGGCTGCGGCCATTGCCAAGAGCGACCGCGTCGGCAATCCGGGCTGCCACGCCAGCGGCGCCATTTCCATTTTACAGCCCCTGACAGAAGCCGGCATCGTTCCGGCCGATTATCCGGTGACGGCCTTTTCCCTGACCGGATACAGCGGCGGCGGCAAAAAGATGATCGCCCAGTACGAAGGCGACAAAGGGCAGGATTTATATGCACCGCGCCAGTACGGCCTGGTACAGCAGCACAAGCACCTGTCGGAAATCGTCACTATCTGCCATTTGACGCAGGAACCGGTCTTTACGCCTATCGTCGACGACTATTACAGTGGCATGGAAGTCATGATTCCTTTCTTCAGCCACTTGTTGGCAAAAAAGGTGACAGCCCGCGACGTCTGGCAGATTTTGGCCAGCCATTACGACGGCTGCCCCTTCGTCCACGTCCTGCCCTTTGGTGAAGACAAGGGCGGTTTCATCGCAGCCAATGACATGAGCGGCTACGACGATATGGAAATTTTAGTTACCGGCAACGACCAGCGCATCATGGTTACGTCCCTGTTCGACAACCTGGGCAAAGGCGCTTCCGGTGCGGCTATCCAGAATATGAACCTCATGATGGGCATTGATCCCACGACGGGGCTGAATTTAAAGTATTAGATGAATCAGATGAAAGGTGGAGTCAGTATGAGTCAGGGTTATGATAGCCTCAGCGTACCGCAAGGATTTCAGGCTGCCGGTACGTACAGTGGATTATGCAGCAGCCGTGTGAAATTGGATGTCGCTATGATCGTAAGCCGACGCGACTGCTCCATCGTTACCGCCACGAGCCAGGGCCTGATGACTCAGTCCGGTAAGGTGCTGCTCCTGCACAACGGTACGGCCCTTCCCGACGGGCCGCGGGGCCATGAGATTTCTCAGGAAGTCTGCCAGGCTGCCGGGAAATGCATGGATGAAGCGCCGGACGATATCGCCCTGGTCGCCAGCGGGGCCAAAGGGCAGTATTTCCGCCCGTCCCTGCTCATCCACAGCCTCAAGACGCTGACCGCTGGTTTAGGGACTGACAGCCAGCCGTTGGAAGCGGTCCTGGATAATGCCGGCGATGTCACGGCTTATCAGGTATCCCTGTCCACTGGCCTGCATGGCTGTTCCTTGAGTGGTGTCGCTGCAGACGGCACGGCCGACAGCAATGGTTTATGTGTCATCATGACCGATGCCCAGGCTGGCAGCGCTGTCATTGAAGGCGCTCTGGCTCAGGCCAAAGCCGCCATCGACACAGAAAACTTCACGTTCATTGTCATGGCCAATGGCATGGCTGGCAGCAGTCCCTGCCGTCAGGAAGACCTGGCAGCCGGACTGGAACAATTATTGAAAAAATTAGGCTTTCAGAATTCATTGAAAGCTTGCAGTTAATGGGGGAATCTATTGTAATGTTTAAAAGAATCGAACTTGTCTCGGAAGATGTCAAATCCGTAACGAATGCCCAGAAGGCACAAATCTTGATGAACGCCTTGCCGTACATCAAGAAATATAGTGGCAAAATTGTTGTCGTTAAGTACGGCGGCAATGCGATGATTAATGAAGACCTGAAAAAATCGGTTATGGGCGATATCGTCCTCCTGAATCTCATCGGCGTCAAAGTCGTCCTCGTTCACGGCGGCGGTCCGCACATTAAAGAAACGCTCAATAAATTAGGCATGGAATCGAAATTCCTCAATGGCCTGCGCGTTACCGATGCGGAAACGATGAAAGTCGTCCAGATGGTCCTGGCCGGTCAGGTCAACAAGGATCTGGTCAATCTCATCGGGACGATCGGCGGTAAAGCCATCGGGCTCTGCGGGATTGATGACCAGATGATCAAAGTCCAGAAACAGAGTGATGAACTGGGCTTTGTCGGCCGCATTACCGACGTCGATGTATCCATTATCAAAGATAATCTGGATAAAGGGTATATTCCCGTCATTTCGACGATTGGGACCGATACCAATGGGCAGGCCTACAATATCAACGCCGATACGGCAGCCGCTAAGATAGCCGGGGCCCTCAATGCGGAATGTATGCTGTCCATGACCAATATCGACGGCGTCCTCAAAGATAAGGATGATCCGGATTCGCTGTTGACGGAAATTACCCTTGACCAGGCACGGCAGCTGGAAGATGACGGCATCATTGCCGGTGGTATGATTCCTAAAGTCCAGTGCTGCACCGATGCCATCAAGGCCGGTGTCAAACGGGTATTCATCATCAACGGCACCGTCCCCCACGCTATACTCATTGAAATGCTCACCGAAGAAGGCCTGGGCACGATGTTCGTAGGGCACTATTCAATCGGCAAATAACTAACTAGCATGCGAAGATAAATTTTTTTCGTTGGTCGTAGGTCGTTCATTGTTCGTCGTATGGAGATTAAAAATATCAAGCCATCACGATGAACTACGAACGAAAAACGATCTCTTTGAGCGGTCTGCGGAGCCGTCAGGCTTCCAGCATAATTACAAGAAAGAAGGAATTCCCTAATGGCAGAAGATTACAAAACCCTTGATAAAGAATATATCGTCAATGTATACAACCGGGTCGGTGCGGTATTAGATCATGGCAAAGGTGCGATTTTATATGATGTAGATGGCAAGAAATACATCGACCTCAGTGCCGGTATTGCCGTCAATATCTTTGGTGTCTGTGATGACGTCTGGATTAAGGCCGTCGAAACGCAGCTCCATAAATTAAGCCATATTTCCAACGTCTTCTTTACAGAACCGCAGACGGTCCTGGCCGAAAAACTCTGCCAGAAAACGGGCATGAAGAAAGTCTTTTTCTCGAATTCCGGTGCCGAAGCCAATGAATGTGCTATTAAGACGGCTCGTAAATATTCGCATGATAAATACGGCGATGGCCGCTATACGATCGTTACCTTGAAGAACAGCTTCCATGGTCGTACCATTGCCACCTTGACAGCCTGTGGCCAGGATTCGCTCCATCAGGACTTTGGTCCCTTCGTCGATGGGTTCGTCTATGCTGAACCGGATGATTTTGTCGATATGAAACGTCTCTGCGAAGAAAATAAAGTCTGCGCCATCATGATGGAAATGGTCCAGGGCGAAGGCGGTGTCCATCCCCTCGACAAAGAATACGTCCAGCAGGTCGCAGAATATGCTCATGACCATGATATTCTGATCATCGTCGATGAAGTCCAGACCGGCAATGGCCGGACGGGCTATCTCTATTCCTACATGGGCTATGGCATCCATCCCGATATCGTCTCGACGGCCAAAGCCATCGGCGGTGGTCTTCCCCTGGGGGCCACGATGTTTGCCGATTCGACGCAGCATACCCTGACCAACCATACCCATGGCTCGACCTTTGGCGGCAACCCGATTTGCACCGCTGGCGGCATCTCCATCATCGACCGCCTCGATGACGCCCTCATGGCGGAAGTCCGGGAAAAAGGGAAGTACATCAAAGAAGAACTGGAACAGTGCGAACATGTCGACCACGTATCCGGCATGGGCCTTATGATTGGCGTCGCCCTTAAGAATAAAGCCCTCATGGACGTCGTCGAAGGCTGTGTCGACCACGGTGTCCTCGTTCTTACGGCCAATGGCCTCCTGCGGCTTTTGCCGCCGCTCAACATCCCCTGGGATGAATTGAAAGAAGCCATCAGTATCGTCAAGAAAGTCATTGATAAATAGAGCAGATAGTTTGTAGTGAAAAGGCGCTGTCGCATGAAGACAGCGCCTTTTTTTGCAGTCAGCGGCTAGCTGTTAGCAGTCAGGATAGACTCATGAATTGAACGCAGTTCGCTACAGTCCTGTGGACCATAAAAATTACACGGCCATTGGCCTTGTGCTAGGGGCAGCCAGCTGCGATGTTTAACCATAACTGTTCTTGGATAATGGCAGGCTTTTACGAACTGCCTGTAGTAAGCTACATTCATGTTTTATTTAAAAATATGTAAATATTTTGTCGTTATATAGTAGCGATAATACAATATTAAATTAATAAAATTATAATATATGATGATAATCGTTCAAATATCACAGATATATGACGATAAAAACGTGACAAATGACACTTAATTTAGTATAATGGTACACAGATAACAAAAAGGTTATTTTTGTTTAATTTTGTGTCAAGAAGGGGGTGAAACCGTATGGCTCCTGAACGTGGTATTTGTAGAGTATCAGCAACTTTACAGACAGGGATTCTGTGTGCTATGATTCATGAAAATACACGGGGGGGGGTATAACTATGCTTTAAATCTGGTAAAAATGGCGATTAGCCTTCATATACATGATTTTTGGAGACAGTGTACTCGTATGCTGTCTTTTTTGTGTACTCAAAACTCCTCCTGCCCAAGAGCATATGGGAATGGCAATCGTAGGATTTGCCATGCGGATTCTTTGCTGCCCGGAGCCATATATTTGTAAATGTCCTCATTAATAAATCATAACTGTTACAAATATATGGCAGATTTCAAAAGAAGCTAAGGAGGAAACGAGTATGAAATTATCAGGTAAAAAATTAACGACAGCTATTTTGGCGGGCTTGATGGGTGCTACCATGTTCGGTGGCAGCGTATTTGCAGAAGTTACGGATCAACAGATTCTAGAATTACAACAGGGGGTTAATGCAAATACTCAGAAGATTAACCAGCTGGAAAATGCACAACAGCAAGCAAAAGATTATTCTAAAGACATTGATGCTAACACAAAAGCTATTAATGATGAAACGACCGCTCGTACGGCAGCAGATACAAAATTACAGAGTAGCGTAGATGCTAACGCAAAAGCTATCGCTGATGAAGCGACCGCTCGTACGGCAGCAGATACAAAATTACAGAGTAGCGTAGATGCTAACGCAAAAGCTATCGCTGATGAAGCGACCGCTCGTACGGCAGCAGATACAAAATTACAGAGTAGCATAGATGCTAACGCAAAAGCTATCGCTGATGAAGCAACCGCTCGTATGGCAGCAGATACAAAATTACAGAGTGGTGTAGATGCTAATGCAAAAGCTATCTCTGATGAAGCAACTGCTCGTGATCAGGCCGTTGCTCAGGAACGGGCAGAACGCAAAGGTGCTGATGCTGCGCAGGATAAAGTCATCAGCAATCTCAATAAGAATGTAACCGATGGTTTCAATGCAATCAATCAGAATATCGGAGCGATTACAGACCAGCTGAATAAAAACGACCTTGCGGAACAGCAGGCTCGTGCGGCTGCCGATCAGGCAGAAGCCAATGCACGTGACGCAGCAGACAAGACATTGCAGAGCAATATCGATAACGAAGCAGCTGCCCGTCAGACAGATGTTAAGAACCTTCAGCAAAACATTACGGATGCTTTGACCAACCAGGGAGCAGTCAATGATACATTAACTAAAGCCGTACAGGCTAACTCTGAAGCTATCGTTACGAATTCACAGAATTTGGAAAAACATCTTACTGAAACCGATAGCCGGGTAGATAAGGCAAATGCTGAAATCCATACCAACGCAGGCAATATTGCTCAGAACAAACAGGATATTGCCGATATTCAGAATACCTTGAAAGATGCCAATGCAGTTGCTTCGGCTGATGCTACGAAAGCTGCTAACAAAGCTGCCAGTGATGCTACAGCTGCTGCTAACAATGCCAATACAGTTGCCAAAGGCTTGAATGATAGAATTACATTGATTTCTAATAACCAGACCGTTACCTCTGAAAGTGATTTGATTAAAAAAGATCAGTCTATCGGTCAGAATCTTTCCAATGTAGACGCGGCATTGCATAAGGAAATTGCAGCCCGTATCGGTGCCGATGCTGCACAGGATAAATTGATTTCTGCTGTCACAGAAACGGCCACTACGACAGCTAACAATCTGGCAACCTTGAATCAAAATGTTGCTGATGGGTTCACTGCATTGAGTAAGACCGATAAAGCACTTGCAGATGCGCAGGTTGTCACATCTGAAAGCGATTTGATTAAGAAAGATCAAACCATTGGTCAGAACGTTACCAATGTAGACACGGCATTGCATAAGGAAATTGCAGCCCGTATCGGTGCCGATGCTGCACAGGATAAACGCATCAATGAAACAGCCGAAAATCTTAGTACGTTAAATCAGAACGTGGCTGATGGTTTCACTGCATTAAATCAGGCTGATGTCAACGAAGCCGCAGCTCGTGAAGCTGGCGATCAGAAACTGGATACCCGTATCACTAATGTAAAAAATTACCTGCAGGATGAAACAGAAAAGAACTACGTCAGCAAGGGTATGTACAATCGGGAAACCAGTGTTGCTGATGGTGCCTTTATAAAGGAAAATCAGACCGTAGGCCAGAACCTGAATGCAGTTGACAAAGGACTCAACGACGAAATTGCAGCCCGTATCGGTGCTGATGCTGCACAGGATAAAGTAATCGAACAGGTCAATGACAATCTGGTAAGCTCTGTTAACACGATTAATCAGAACATGGCTGATGGTTTTAATGCGCTGAGTGCCGTCGACCAGCAGGAAGCTCAGACTCGTGCAGCTGCTGACCAGACATTACAGAATCAGATTACAAACAATACCCAGGCTATTGGCACAACGAAAAATGGTAACTACGTTAAAGCCAGCAATTCTGTAGGTGCTAACCTGAATGCTTTGGATGCCCAGGTAGGCCAGAATAGTAACAACATTAACCAGTTGTTCAGCGATTACAGCTCCATGAAGACAGATATCGATAAAGTAGGTGCTCGTTCTGCTGCATTGGCAGGTTTGCATGCTGTAGATTATGATCCGTCTAACAAACTGAGCTTCTCCGTTGCTTCCGGTTCCTTCCGAAGCGAAAACAGCGTTGCCGTTGGTGCTTTCTATCGCCCGAACGAAAATATCATGTTCAGTGCTGCCAGCACCATGGGTGATTCTGACAATGCTTATACCTTTGGTTTGAGCTTCAAGATTGGCCCGTCCTCGGCTAAGACCAAGACCACTTCGCCGGATGCTGAAGAACTCTACAAAGTTGTCGGCCAGTTGCAGGATCAGTTAGCTGCTCAGCAGAAAGAAATTGAACAGCTCAAAGCTGACAAAGCAAAATAAATTATTGTGACTTTACCAGAAAGAGCCTGTCGCACGTTCATCGTGCGCAGGCTCTTTTTCTGTGTGACGTTTGTCATGAATCCTGGCTATGCACAGGATTCGCGCGGGCGCGCCACGTGCACGCCCCTACGAAATCGCATACAGGCGATGGGGATGAACGAGGTCACAGGTCACAAAAAAACGGCCCGCGGCCGAACTGTAGGGGCTTCCACGTGGGAAGCCCGCTAGAGAAATTTGGCTGTAACTTATTCGAGAATAATAGCAGGATTTTACGAGCCACGAACCACGCGCCACTATTTTTTCACGAGCCGAGGGTCACTCGAGGCGAACTGCGGGGCATCAACTCCAAAAATTTGACGAACGACGAACAATCTACGATGAACGAAAAAATGCCGGCGGCCTGCAATCAGCGGGGCCGTCAAGTATCAACATACTATTTGCGAAATATTTTTCTTGCTATTCATGAGGGAATTGCGTACAATAGGGCTGTATTATTAAAATATCACTGCAAAGGAAGAGGATAGGGAGAGAAGACATATGAAACATTTGAAGATAGCGTATAGCTTTGACGTACAGTATTATTTCGTTGACAGCGAGCGGGAAATCGTGCCTATTGAACAGACGGATTTCACGGATATTGCGGTGGCTGTTATTTCGGATCAGGATTTCGCCTATATTGATAAAATCGATGAAACGGGGTTTGGCATCCCCATCATGGTTATCATGCCAGGCGGCGAAAAAATGCCGGATCAATATATTGATAAGGTCGATGTCGTCTTTACGGAAGAAATGGTCAATAAGAGCCGCTGTATTGCTACGGCAGAACGGCTGGCCAGCCGTTATGAACATTCTGTACTGCCGCCGTTTTTTGCCGACCTCGTCGATTACGTCAGTGAAAAGAACACGCCTTTTGACTGCCCGGGCCATCAGGACGGCCTGTTTTTCAAGAAGCATCCGGCAGGACGCTATCTTTATGATTTTTATGGACCGCATATTTTTCAGTCCGATATCTGTAATGCCGATGTGACCCTCGGTGATTTGCTCATCCATGAAGGGCCGGCACTGGAAGCGCAGGACTTTGCGGCTGAAGTGTTTCATGCCGATAAGACGTATTTCGTTCTCAATGGCTCTTCGTCGTCGAATAAGGTCGTCACCAATGCCTTGCTGACGCCGGGAGATTTAGTCCTCTACGACCGCAATAACCATAAATCGGTGGCTTTAGGGGCACTCATTCAGGCGGGAGCGACGCCGGTCTATCTGGAAACGGCCCGCAATCCCTATGGTTTTATCGGCGGCATTGACGCCCACTGCTTTGACGAAACGTATCTGCGCCAGCTGGCAGCGGAACGGGATCCGGAAAAAGCGAAGGCTAAACGCCCTTTCCGCCTGGCCGTCATCCAGCTTGGCACTTATGACGGGACTTTGTACAATGCCCGCTATGTCATAGATCGCATCGGACATCTCTGCGATTATATCCTCTTTGATTCGGCCTGGGTCGGCTATGAACAGTTCATTCCCATGCTCAAGGACTGCTCACCGCTGCTTCTCGATTTGCATGAAGACGATCCGGGTATCATGGTTGTTCAATCGGTTCATAAACAGCAGGCTGGCTTTTCACAGGCTTCGCAGATTCACAAGAAGGATAATCATATCCATGGCCAGGCCCGTTATTGCAACCACAAGACGTTCAATAACGCCTTCATGGCCAATGCTTCGACGAGTCCTTTTTATCCCATGTTCGCCACCATTGCGGTCAATGCGAAAATCCATGCCGGGGCAGCAGGACGCAAGATGTGGATGGATTGCGTAAAAATGGGCATCGACGCCCGCAAGGACATCCTGCGCCGCTGCCATTACATCCGGCCTTTCGTAGCCCCGACGGTACACGGCAAACCCTGGCAGGATGGCAATACGGATGATATGGCCAACGATCTGGCTTATTTTACGTTTGAACCGGGAGCTAAATGGCATGCTTTTGAAGGGTATGGACCGGGACAATATCTCGTCGACCCGTGCAAATTGTTATTGACCACGCCCGGCATCGATGCAGAATCGGGACAGTACGAAGACTTTGGGATTCATGCCAATATTCTGGCTACGTATCTGCGCGGTAACGGCGTCATTCCGGAAAAATGTGATTTGAATTCGATTTTATTCCTGCTGACACCGGCTGAAAATAAGAATAAAATGCGCCTTCTCGTATCCCAGCTGGTCCGCTTTGAACGTTTCGTCGACCACGATGTACCGATGCAGGAAGTTCTCCTCGGCGTCTATAACTCGCATCCGGACCGCTACGCCGGCTATACCATCCGCCAGCTCTGTCAGGAAATGCACGATTTTTATCAGGCGCGGAACGTCAAAGACCTGCAGAAGAAGCTCTTCCGCCGGGAATACTTCCCAGAATATGCTATGAATGCTCAGGATGCGCAATATGCCTTCATCCGCGGTCAGGGGGAACTGGTACCCCTTGATGAAATTGAAGGACGCATTGCCCTGGAAGGGGCCCTGCCGTATCCGCCGGGCGTCCTCTGTGTCGTACCGGGCGAACGCTGGTCCCATACGGCTGTCCAGTATTTCAAGGCCTTGGAAGAAGGGCTGAATGAACTGCCAGGCTTCGCTTCGGAAATCCAGGGCGTCTATTTGGAAAAAGAAGACGATGGCCGCATTCATGCTTATGGCTATGTGTTGAAGGAATAGGAGAGCCTGCTAGGGTTTCTGCCATCATGCGAGGTACCTTAAACTTAAAAGTTTTTCGTTCGTAGTTCATCGTTCATCGCGATAGGGGGATATTTTTAATCCTATACGATAAACGATGAACGAACTACGATCAACGTAAAAAGAGACTGTCTTAATGGGACAGTCTCTTTTTTCTACAACAATGTCTTTACGGCTTCGGCAATTTTTTTGGCGATGTACGGATTGTTCATGGTGTAGACGTGGATACCATCTACGCCGTTGGCGAGGAGATCTGCAATCTGGTCGATGGCATAGGCGATGCCAATGTCCCGCATCGCTTCCGGTTTATCGCCATATTTGGCAATAGCCCGCTGGAATTTTATCGGGAGCGTAGCCCCGCACATGGATACCATGCGTTCGATTTGAGCTTTATTGGTGACGGGCATGATACCGGCTTCGATGGGAACCTGGATGCCGGCGATTTCGCAGCGTTCGAGGAAGCGATAGAACATCGTATTATCGAAGAAAAGCTGGGAAATGAGTTCATTTGCACCGGCGTCGACTTTGATTTTTAAATTGCGGACATCGGCAGCCAAAGTTTTAGCTTCGGTATGACCTTCCGGATAGCAGGCGCCGATGACGTTGAATTCTGGTGCCTTTTCACGGATGAAGGCGATGAGGTCGCTGGCGTGTTCAAAGACATGAGCCCGTTCGCGTCCCGGTACTTCATCGCCGCGCAGGGCCAGGATGTTTTCGATGCCAGCTTCTTTCAATTCTTTCAGGTTTTGCAGGGCAGCTTCTTCGGTGAGGTAGATGCAGGGCATGTGGGCCGCTGTTTCACAACCTAATTGCTTGATGTACGTAGCAACTTCGACGGTACGGTTGCCGCCTGTGCCGCCGGCGCCGCAGGTGACGCTGATGAAATCGGGATGGAGTTTGCTCAGTTCATCCAAGGTCGGATAGACCGTTTCGACGGGGATATCCCGTTTCGGCGGAAAGACTTCAAAAGAAAAGACCGTTTTTTTAGCAAAAAGCTCGTTCGTATGCATATATGTGACTTCCCCCTATGCTGTTGCATGTCAAAGTTTTCTTAAAGGCTAACTACTTTAAATAAGAAAGGAGTCGTGTATGTAAAGAAAATCTTTGCTGTGACGACTCCTATATAAACTTTTTAGATTAGAAGCTCGGCAGGATAGCGCCCTGGTATTTGTCTTCGATGAATTTCTTGACTTCCGGAGACTGGAGTGCTTTGACGAGTTTCTGGATTTCCGGACGGTTTTCATCACCATCGCGGACGACGAGGACGTTAGCATACGGCGAATCTTTCGGTTCCAGGAAGAGGGCGTCTTTCAACGGATTGAGGCTGGCTTCCATTGCGAAGTTGGTGTTGATTAAGGCGATGTCTACGTCATCGATGGAACGGGGAATCTGGGCGGCTTCGAGTTCGACGAACTGGAGGTGCTTATCATTCTTTTCGACGTCCTGTACGGTCGAAGTGATGTTACCGCCGTCTTTCAAGCCGATGAGGCCGGCGCTCTGCAAGATGAGGAGGGCACGGCCGCCGTTAGTCGGGTCATTGGGGATGGCGACTTTCGCGCCGTCCGGCAGGTCTTTCAGGTCTTTGATCTTATGGGAATAAATGCCCATCGGTTCGACGTGGATTTTGGCGATGGCTTTCAGGTTCGTGCCGTGTTCGCTGTTGAATTTATCGAGGTACGGGGAATGCTGGAAGAAGTTGGCATCCAGTTCCTTATCGTTGAGGGCCAGGTTCGGTTTGACGTAGTCTGTGAATTCGACGACTTTCAGGTCGACGCCTTCTTTCGCCAGGAGCGGCTTGATTTCATTGAGGATTTCCCCGTGCGGTACCGGCGTTGCGCCGACCGTGACGGTGACGTTTTTAGAAGACGAACCGCTGGAAGCGGAATCACTGCCGCAGCCGGCAGCCAGGAAGGCGACGGCCAGCAGGGCCGAAGCGGCGAGAAGCGAGAGTTTCTTGAGATTTTTCATGAAGATTCCTCCTGTCAATAAATATAGACGATTACTGTTCCGTCATTATCCATAAAAAAGACCTCTTTCCGAAAGAGAAAGAGGTTGCTTACTGATTCTTTATCTCTCGGAATGCATCCGCAGGAATTGGCACCGTCGTCATCGGTTGCCGGGTTTCATAGGGCCAGTCCCTCCACCACTCTGGATAAATGTCGTTCTGAAATTGTCTTACAATTTAGTTTATCATGGATGTGTAATTTGTCAAGAGTTCATCCATGACATTGACAAAACTATACTAAAAGCGTATCATTTAGGCAACAATCTTAAGAGGGGGTATCATTTATGATTCATTGGAAAAAGAAATTCTTACCGTTCGCGTTATTGGCTGTATTGGCTGTCGGCCTTGCCGGCTGTGGTGGCCAGGGGGACAATGGCCAGGCAGCTGGCAGCAGCGACAAAGAAATCAAAATCGGGGCTACGGCCGGACCGCATGCTGAAGTCGTCGAAGCGGTCGCTAAGGAAGCCGAAAAACAGGGGATTCACATCAAAGTCGTCGAATTTTCCGACTATATCACGCCGGATAAAGCGCTGGCCGATGGTGACATCGATTTGGTCAGCTATCAGCATAAGCCCTTTTTGGACAATTTCAACAAGCAGAATGGCACCGATTTAGTGCCGATTGGCAATACGATTCTCATGCGCATGGGGATTTACAGCGACAAATATAAGAGTGTCGATGCCTTGCCGGACGGCGCCGTCATCGCAATCCCGAATGACCCGACCAACGGCGGCCGCGGCCTGGCACTTTTACAACGTGCCGGTCTCTTGAAGCTCAAAGACGGTGTCGGCTTCAAAGCTACGCCGGCTGATGTCGTAGATAATCCGAAACACTTCCAGTTCAAAGAAATCGAAGCCGCCCAGCTGCCGCGCAGTCTCGGTGACGTTGATGCCGCTGTCATTACGATGAACTACGTCATGAGTGCGGGCCTCAATGTCAAGGAACAGGGGATTTTCCTGGAACCGAAGGATGAACCGCTGGCCGTCATGGTCCTGGCTGTCAGGTCGCAGGATAAGGATAACCCGACGTATAAGAAGATTGCCGAAATCTTCCATTCCGATGCGGTCAAGCAATTCATTGCCAACAAATACAACGGCACGATTGAACCGGCCGAATAACCTGGGATAAGTCCTTGACAATAGGCGCATAGCAAGTATATAATCCCAAGTTTGACACTTAAAAAAGAGTAAAAGGCTGAAAACCCAGTAAATACAAGGGTTTTCAGCCTTTTCT
>NZ_JBHYRR010000027.1:0-45579 GCF_047974155.1 Megasphaera jansseni
CATCGAACCTGCGAAACCCATCGCCATTCATCCCCTACCTAAGAGGAAGGAGTCTTCTGGCGAAACTGGGATAAAGATACCATCGACACCCTCCATGGCGGCAATCGTTTCGATCTGCTCTAAAGCCTCTTTCGTTTCACACTGAGGGATGACCATCAGCCGTTCATTACTGTTGGCGTAATAGGCTTCCAACGTATCCGTCGCAGCCCAGGGCAGCTGGCCGAATCCGGTCCCCCGGCCTTTGATGAATCCCCGCTGGCCAATAGGGGCATATTTGGCGAGGGCAACCGTCTTCTGAAAGTCCGCCACATCGCGCAGACAGGGCACGATCAGCCCTTGGGCCCCACAGTCCGCAGCCCGCTGTATCTCTTTGTGGTCAACATTGGCAATGCGCACGACCGGCACCAGGCCGACGCTCTCTGCCGCCCGGATGAGATGCATCATCGTTTCCGTATCGAAAGGACCGTGTTCCGTATCGATAATGACAAAATCCAGCCCGGTATACCCCAGGCACTCGACGAGCGATTCATTCCCCATACTGACAAACGTCCCGACAGCCCCTTCCCCGGCCTGGAACAAGTCCCGCAAGCGATTCAATGACATAAATATCTCCCCTTTGATTGAAAAGTCGTTTTCTCCATTATACCATGATATAATGGAAGAAAACACAGAGGAGGCATCATCATGAATATACAACATATCGGATTCATCGGGACCGGAGTCATGGGCAGCGGCATGATCCGGAATTTACAGAAAGCTGGCTATCCCGTCAACATCAACACGCGGACGAAAGCCAAGGCCGAAGATCTCATCCAGGAAGGCTGTCACTGGTTCGATTCGCAGGCAGAATTAGCCGCCCAATCGGACGTCGTCATTACCATGGTCGGCTATCCCCAGGATGTAGAAAACGTCTATTTCGGCGACCAAGGCGTCTTACAGGGCAAGCGCGGCGGCTTCGTCATTGATATGACGACATCGAGTCCCTCCCTGGCCAAGCGCATCTACGCCCAGGCCAAAAAACAGGGCATCGAAGCCTTGGATGCACCCGTTTCCGGTGGCGACATCGGCGCCCGTCAAGGGACACTGGCCATCATGGCCGGTGGCGAAGCCTCTGCCTTTGAAGCCATGAAACCTATTTTTTCAGCTATGGGCCAGACCCTGACCTATTTCGGCCCGGCTGGCAGCGGTCAATATGCCAAGATGAGCAACCAAATCGCCATCGCCTCGAACATGATGGGCGTCTGCGAAGCCATGGCCTACGCCAAAAAGAGCGGCCTTGACCCGGAAAAAGTCATCACTACCTTATCGGCCGGAGCCGCCGGCTCCTGGTCCCTGTCCCATCTGGCACCGCGCATGCTGAAAGGCGATACAGCACCAGGATTCTATATCAAGCACTTCCTCAAAGATATGCGCATCGCCATCGAATCGGCAGAAGAAATGGGGCTGGACCTGCCGGGACTCTGCTTAGCCAAAAAGCTCTACGACCAACTGGCCGCCCAGGGTATGGAAAATTGCGGGACTCAGGCCTTGTTCCAGTGGTATGATAAACAACACTAAGACAATCAAAGGGGACTCACATATGACAACACTTAAGGATGTGGCAAAACTCGCTGGCGTTTCGCCTTCTACCGTATCCATTGTGGTAAACCAAAAATATGATACGTTAAAAATTTCTCCAGCTACACAGGAAAAAGTACGCAAGGCAATCAGAGAACTAAATTATCAGCCTAATGTAGCTGCAAAAGTGTTGCGGCGCAATCAGACAAACGAATACATGATTGCGGTATATTGGGCCAATGATGCTCGCTCTGCTGTTATCGGCAGTATTTTGAAGGGCTTTCAACACACGATTGAATCGAATCATTATCCGGTCAATATAGTCATCCGCCCCTATCGTAATGGTACCCTCTCTCAGGAAACAGATTTGCAAACACGAGGAGCCTTTCACGCCGCTATCATTGCGAATACCGCTACAGAAGATATGAAATTTTTAGAATCTTTTTCTCCCATTATACCTACGGTCCTGTTCAATCGTTATTTAAAAAATTATAATACCGTAACCGTCGACAGCCATCAATTTGGTGACCTTGCAATAAAACCTTTTCTTAAAACGTCACCTGGACGCCTTGGGTTAATATCTTTAAAAAATCCTTATTTAGCCATGCAGACCCGTCAGCAGGCAGTTATACAAGCTTTCAAAAAGTTAAATTATCAAGTAGAAGAAACGCCTGCAATCAGCCAGGAAGATACAGCCGAAGCCGGGTACGAGGCTATGAAAGCATTTCCGACCAATAATTTGCCGGATATCGTTTACTGCGATTCGGATACCATTGCTTTTGGTGCTATCCGTTACTTACAGGAGTGTGGAATCCCGGTTCCTGAAAAAACGTTTTTTTTAGCTGCTGGTACCCAGACTCATGAGACGGCACAATTTTTAATGCCATCCTTAAAAACGCTGGAAATTCCGACTCAAAAAATAGCCAGCACCTGCCTGGACATCTTGATGCAGATTTTACAGGGCCATGAAAAGCCACCGCTTCATAAGCAATGCCTGCCTTTTATGATGTAAAGAGGGCTTGTCGTCGTGCGACAAGCCCTTTCCCTTTATTTACGAATATAATTTGGGGCACCCCAACGTTTCAAAGCCCATGAAGTCAACATAGGACAAAGGATAGCCGTTACGATGACACCGGCCGCAACCTGGACCGATGCCAGGACAGCCGTATCCGCCAACTCCGGAACAACCCCGGCAATAATAGCGGGCGTCGCTACGGCAGAACCTGCAATAGAAGCCAAAGAAGCTCCTGCATAACCGGGACGATGTAAAATAAACTTATCGGCAGCTACAATGACCAAACCACCAGCAGCAAAAGCTACGACGCCTAAAAGGATCCCACCAGCTCCAGCTTGGAACATCATGCCTAAATGGATAGATGAACCGATAGATATACCGACAAGAGGAATCAACACTCGCGTCCCGCCTTTAAAATAATTACGTACGCCAGGATAAACATTGCCTAACAGGATGCCTAACAACATCGGGAAAATAGTTGCAAATAAAGCTTTTAAGGGAATATCAGAAGCTCCCGAGGCACCTAAAGCGACCATAGCTAAAAAGGGACCATCCTTCAAGGATAAGACACTATATGCTCCCAAATCAATATCATCGCCGTATTCTCCAGTGATGGCTAAATAAATAGACCCATTAGAGCTCAATAAGGCCGTATATACCGCTAAGGCAGAAACGCCTAAAATACCGGCAGTTCCAAAAGCCATCATGAACAAAGTCCCTATCGCATATCCAGTAATGAACTTGGCCAGCAACAGGACACAGCCTCGTTTCAAGGCTGCCGGAGCCTCATTTAATTTCAACTGTGTACCGGCGAAGAATAAAACGGCCCCGGTCAGAGGAACAACGGCTGATTTAGAAAAAATGGCTGTTGTCAGACTCCCTATCTTGACAAAGTCTGGAAAAGCCGAATTAAACAGAATCGAAAGAAACATCGGAATAATCATGGCCGCAGCCGGAATCTTGCGAAACATAGTACAAGGAACGGTTTGGACAATATATTTCAGACTCATAAGATCACCTCATTTTTTCTTTTAAAAAGTTCATCAGCCAATTTTCATCCTGTAAAAGTAGTTTCCGCTTTGTATCCGCGTCTTCTTTATGAGCAGCTTTCGTCAATACCTCGTCGGCTATCGTCCGTGGAATAGAAAGAATACCATCATTATCTGCCACCAGGATATCACCGGGAGCAATGGGCACCTGTCCCAGCATAATGGGAACATTCATCATCCCAATACTCTTTCCAATAGGTGCCGCTTTGGGAGTATACCCTAGCGAAAATACAGGGAATCGGCTCTGGCAAATCGAATGACTGTCACGGATATATCCATTCATGATGACCCCTTGAATGCCTTGGCTCTGCGCTGTCCCGGCCATGATATCTCCCATATAGGCTAACCGGTCCCGACATCCTGTAATGACTAAAATATCACCTGCTTTGGCAGAGGCGATGGCTTTCCATAGAAATCCGACATGATTCCATTGCAATTGCACGGTAAAAGCCTGTCCGACGATCCTTGATGCCATATTCAGCGGGCGCAATGCGGCAGGCAGCATCAAGGGAGTTTCCATGACATCCGCAACGGCGGTCGTTGAAACAGACTGCCATTTCTTGTAATCGAAAACCATAATCATCGCTTCTTTCTTATAAATATGACACGGGATTGGTAATTTTGCCAGTAATCGCCGAAGCAGCTGCTACGGCTGGTGAAGATAGATACGTTTGAGACTTAGGGCTGCCTAATCGCCCTAAAAAGTTACGGTTATTTGTTCCTAACAGGACTTCACCATCTGCCAGCAAACCTCCGCTTCTCCCTTCACAAAGCGAACAATAGGGATGCGTTACCATGCAGCCTGCTTGAACCAGCGTTTCAATATATCCTGCTTCAATGGCTTGCTGTAAAATCGCTTTAGAAGCCGGCGTGACCAACATTTCAACAGACGGGGCCAAATGATGCCCTTTCAAAATCTGCGCGGCTACTGCCAAATCGGCTAAGCGCCCATTGGTACAAGACCCCAAAAAAATCTTATCGACACGAGTCCCCTCTAATCGGGTAATTTCCTGGACATTATCTACAGAGGGATGGGCTGCGATATAGGGAACAAATTGACTGGCATCATAGTGAAGGACGCGTTCATATTCGGCATCTTCATCCATATGGAGCCAGGAAATAGACGGGTAGTCTATCCCACTATAAGCGGCAGTCTGACGGTTCGGCTCAAATAATCCGACTTTGCCGCCACATTCGACAACCATATTGGAAATCGTTAACCGGTCATCCACAGACAAGGCGTCGACCGTAGAACCACAAAATTCCAAAGATTTATAAGTCCCGCCATCGGCCTTTAAATCGCCCAGGACACGTAAGATAATATCTTTAGCATAGACGCCTTTCGGTAAAGTCCCGTTGATTTCAATCTTTATGGCACTAGGTACACGGATCCACATCTCACCCGTTCCAAGAACCGCTGCCATTTCCGTATAGCCGATGCCCGTTGCAAAAGCGCCTACCGCTCCATACGTCGTCGTATGGGAATCAGTGACAAAAACGACATCGCCTGGTTTAGCATATCCCATTTCGGGCATCAGTTGATGACAGATACCTTCCCCTGCATGAACCTGACGAGCCCCGAATTGTTCCGCAAAACGACGTCCATATTGTAAATGTTCTGCATCCAGGGGCAGACACGTCGGCAATAAATGGTCAAATATGATGACAACTTTATCGGGATCCCAAGACTGAGTGAATCCCATTTCTACGAACTTCCGATACACATTGGTCGTATAAATATCATGAAACATGACGCAATCGGGATGCGTAATAACAATATCTCCCGGATGACAGTCTGGAAGTCCTGTATTATGCAGCAATAATTTTTCAGCTAATGTATGTCCCATAATTCTGTCTCCTTTACTGCAGATGATTTTTCTTCTGCATGCTCTTTACTAAGCCGCCATCAGCGATAATCTGAAAAATATAGTCAGGAATTTGAGGAATTTTATATTCTTTTCCACGACAGCGGATACAATGGTTGATTACGACTTCGACCTGGTCACCTTCAGAGCAATGGTCCGGCAAATCCGGGCATTCAATGAGCAGTAATCCATTATTGATGGCATTGCGGAAGAAAATCCGGGCAAAGGATTTGGCAATAATACATTTTATCTGTAATGCATGCAACCCTTCCGGTGCCTGTTCTCTGGAAGAACCACAGCCAAAGTTTTTCCCGGCTACTAGTATGTCACCAGCTTGAATCGACGAAGCCAGTTCAGGCCGTAAAGGTTCAAAAATATGTGTCTTCATATCATCTATATTATTCAACGTCAGCCATTGGGTAGGGATAATGATATCCGTATCAATATCATCGCCTAATTTCCAAATTTTTCCCTGAAATACTTTTTCCATATCATTCACGAATCCTTTCTTGACCATACAGCCGTCCCGTAATCGCACAACCAGCAGCTATGGCCGGCGATACCAGGTAGACTTTGGCCGTCTTTGAACCAGCACATCCTGGATAGTGGTATGATCCCGTAGATACCAGCACTTCTCCATCATCTAAAATGCCCTGCGCTTTTCCCCAGCAGACGCTGCACCCCTGATTCATGATCAAGGCACCGGCGTTGAGGAAATCTGAAATCAGACCTTCCCGCAAGGCCTGGCAATAAACCGAACTCGTCGCAGGCGCTATGATTAACCGCACTTTGTCTTGTACTTTATGGTTCCGGAGTACAGAAGCGGCGTTCCGCAAATCCGCTATTTTCCCACCACGGCATCCCCCAATAAAAACTTCTTGGACTTCAACGGCCTCCATGATTTCTTTCAACAGACAGACGTCTGAATTTTCACCGGGTTTCATGACCATAGGGACTATCTCATGAAGCGATAATTCATAATCTACGGGTATATCCACCTGTTTCGATACTATCACACTAAAGGCCCCTGCTTCTTTTATCCAATGGCAGAGATCAAAAAGTTCATCCATCGTATAACTGGCTAATCCATCACCGGTCAGTAAAACCAATGTTTGTGAATGACACGATTTCTGTACATGCTGAAATAAATAAACAGCCGCATCCTGAATCGATGTATTTTCAGGGAGTGACCCGGTCAAGGAGAGGGACAGCGTAGTCAGATTCGGCAACTGGACTTCTCCCTTTTGCAAATAATCCAGGAAATCCTCTTCACGGCAAGTAATCCCCAAAGCCCCGGCTGCCCCAAATCCATTCATATGTATCCCCGTTCCAATCATGACCTGATGAGTCAGGTCATGATTTTCCAATACACGAAGGTATCCAATCCCCTGACATTTTTCCAGGCGTATGCCTTGTTCCACAGCCCAGTCAATGAGCATGCGCTGCTTGGCTCCTACTGCAACCGTGCTATTAGGTACATCATGGTCTATGGTCACAATAAGCTTTTCCGGATTTTTAATTTCCGTTTGTACTAATTGTTGGACAAAGGCATCTGAAACAGCATCCGAAATCAGTGCCGTATCATACGGAATCCAGCCTCGCTGCTCCCTATGTGATGGCATGAAAAATAAATCTCGATTCATGTATACTCCTCCCTTGATTTTATTACAACGTTACAATATATAAATAGCATAAATTATAACGTTGTAATTGTCAATGAAATTAGTTTGCTAATTGCTCATCTTCAAACGCAATATATCTATTTTTATCATTAAAACGTTTAGGTTAATCGTATTAGAAAAGTATCAATAATTATGCTATACTTTGCTTACAAAGATTTACACGCAGCTAGAATTACCATTCGGAAAGGAGATATCTGATGGACATCCATGCCATACGCTGTTTTCAGCAAGTCTTTGAAAAGCAGAGCCTGCATCAGGCAGCGAAGGATCTGTGTATGACGCCGCAGGGCGTGAGCCGTATCATCAGCGCCTTAGAAGGAGAACTGCAAACAGCGCTCTTTATCCGCAGCCCCAAGGGCATGAAAGCGACGCCGGAAGGCCAGTATTTTTACCAGCATACGCAGCCGCTTCAACGACAGCTCCTGGACCTGCAACTTGGGATGCAGGCGTTGAAACGAAAGAAAACAGGCCTGCATATCGGCTTCTCCTGCGGCGTGCTGAATATCATTTCCATCCATGCCTTAAAGGAGCTGATGGCCGGTCATCCGGACAAGTCCCTGGAGTGGGTAGAAGACTTCAACGAAAAAATCGTACAGCTGATTGCCGACGACAGTCTGTCCTGTGGTTTGTGCATCGGCCCGATTCCGTCCGACGATTTTTTCCAACAGGAAATCTACCGCACTGGCATCGAGGCCGTCGTCTATCAGGGTCATCCTTTTTACGACAGGCTGTCGATTCCCATCGAAGACCTGAAAGGGCAGCCACTCATCAGTCTGAATGAGCATTTCTCCCTGTTCCATAATATTGTCAGGCGCTGTGCCGATTTTGGCTTTACCCCGCAGTTCGTCGTCAAGACCATGGAAAGCCGGCTCATCTACCATTTCTGTCAGGAACACGTAGGTATCGGCATCGACGTGAACATCCATGCGGCCCCGCCACCGCTCCGTTACGTGCCCATCACCGACGGGACGCCCTGGCGCGTCTTCTTTGTCTGTAAAAAAGAAAAGCGCGATGATTCCCTGTTCCAGGAAATCATCGCGGCCCTGATATCGAGTCTTCAACCATAGCAACAAATCGTTGACACCTGCTGTCGTTCCTTTGATGGACGGCAGCTCTTTTTTTGTGGTACCGTAGTAAGCGTAGCAAGAAAAGACATTGACCCAACCACATCGCAAACAGGAGGTTCACTATGACTCGAAAATTCCCGCATGTATCTAGTCCCATCACGATTGGACGCACTACGTTCCGGAACCGCATATTTTCAGCTCCCATGGGAGGAACGGATATTACCAACGATGGCTGTATCGGCCCGAAATCGACTGCTTTTTACGAACTGCGCGCCAAAGGCGGTGCCGCTGCCGTTACCGTTTCCGAATTGATGGTCCATCCCCAGACAGATGGCTCTCACGCTTACCACCTGGATGAATCCATTCTCAATTCCCTGGCTGCAGCCACCTACACGGCCGACGCCATCCGCCGGCACGGCGCCATCCCCTCGCTGGAGTTATCTCACTCCGGGCAGTTCGCCGGGACCTACATGACCGATAAAAACCGCCAGCACGGGCTCTGTCAGTGGGGTCCCAGCGAAGGGATGCGGGCCGACGGCGTTCCCGTCCGGGCCCTGACCCAGGAACTGATTGACGATATCGTGAAAGCCTACGGTCATGCTGCCGGACTGGCCAAGCGTGCCGGTTTTGAAATGGTCATGATTCACGGCGGCCATGGCTGGCTCATCAACCAGTTTCTTTCGCCGTTGTTCAACCATCGCCGCGACAGCTACGGCGGTTCCCTGGAAAACCGCGTCCGCTTCGCCATCGAAGTCCTGCAATCGGTCCGGGCAGCCGTCGGCCCCTTTTTCCCCATCGAATTCCGCATGAGCGGCGCTGAATTCACGGAAGGCGGCTATGACCTGGAAGAAGGCGTGCAGATTGCCAAGGCCATCGAAGACTACGCCGATATCATCCACGTGTCGGCCGGGACATATCAGAAAACCTTTGGCATCACGCACCCTTCGATGTTTGAAGCCCACGGCCGGAACGTCTATTTGGCAGCGAAAATCAAAAAACACGTCGGCAAGCCTGTCGCCACCATCGGCGGGCTGACCGATCCGGCCATGATGGAAGACATCATCGCTTCCGGACAGGCCGATATCGTCTATATGGCCCGTCAGCTGCTGGCGGACCCCGAAACGCCGCAGAAAATCATGGAAGGCCGGGATGAAGACATCGTCCACTGCCTGCGCTGTTTTACCTGCATGGCCGAACGGGCTGCGACCGCGACGCGCCGCTGTACGGTCAATCCCCTTATCGGCCGGGAACTGGACGGTACGGAAATCCAGCCGGCGCCGGTTGCAAAGAAAGTCCTCGTCGCTGGCGCCGGCCCTGGCGGATTGTATGCCGCCTATACGGCAGCCCGCCGCGGCCATCGCGTCATTCTCTGTGAAAAAGAAAGCGAAGTCGGAGGCATCCTGAAGAGTGAACAGGCCATCCCGTTCAAACGGGAAATGTATGAACTGGGAAAAACCTATGAACGCCTGGCCCGCCAGGCCGGCGTCGAAATCCGCCTAAATACGGAAGTGACCCCGGAATACGCCGCCAAAGAAAAGCCGCAGGCCTTGATCATCGCCGCCGGTTCCCGTCCCCTCGTCCCGCCCATCAAAGGGCTCGATGGCGACAATGTCATCATCGTGAACCAATATTATAAAGAAAAAGAGAAAGTCGGGAATCACGTCGTCGTCTTCGGCGGCGGGCTGGCTGGCTGCGAATGTGCTATCCATCTCGGGCAGGAAGGCAAAAAAGTCGAACTCATTGAAATGCGCCCATCCCTGGCACCGGATGCCAATGTCCGCCATCGCCCTCTGCTCCTGGCTCAAATCGAAAAGTATGTCCACGTCCACACGCAGTACCAAGGCCTTGAAGTCACGCCGGAAGGCGTCCTCTGTCAGGACCCGCAGGGCCAGCGCGTCCTCGTTCCCGGCGACACGGTCATCTGTGCTTTAGGACAGCGTTCCCACACCGACGTCGTAAAAGCCTTGCGGGACAGTGCCCCCTTCGTCCGCGTCATCGGAGACGCCGCCAAAGTGTCCACCATCACCAACGCCGTCTACTGGGGTTACTGGGCTGCCCTGGATATCTGATGACAGTCTCAGTCCTCATACCAGCCGAACAGTGTTTTTCCCGTTTCCAACTGCTGAATCCGGGCCATGTCATCGGCTGTCAGGATAACATCGAAAATATCGAGGTTCTCAACCATCCGTTCCCGATGCGATGATTTCGGGATGACGCCGATTCCCTGCTGTACCAGGTACTGCAGGGCAATCTGTGCGGCTGTCTTACCGTATTTCTGGCCAATAGTCTGCAAGACAGGTTCTTGGAATATCGGCTTTTTCCCCTCTGTAAAAGGGCTCCATGCCTGCATTTGTGTTCCCCGTGCTACCAATGCCTGCTGGAGCTCTTTTCGTCTGTAATAGACGTGGCATTCGACTTGGTTAATCATGGGGATGACATCACAGCTTCCGATAAAATCAAGGTACTGCCGGGCATTGAAATTAGAAATGCCGATGGCCCGGACAATGCCTTTACGATATGCTTCAGTCAAGGCCCGATACATGTCCAAAGCCTCATCATAGGGCTCGTGGATAAGCATCAAATCGATATAATCGGTCTGCAGCCGCGCCAGTGATTCTTCAATACCTTTCCAGGCCAGCTCATAGCCTGCCCGGGTCTGACACAGTTTCGTCGTAATGAAGATTTCCTCCCGGCGCAGGCCGCTTTCGGCCACGGCCTGACCGACGATAGCCTCATTATCGTACATGTGTGCCGTATCGATGAGACGGTAGCCGACGGATAAGGCCTCCCGGATGGCCCGCTTCCCCGCATCCCCTTTCAGCATCCACGTACCAAAACCGACAGCCGGCATAGTCAGGCCATTATTCAGAATGATGTGCTTGTGCATAAGTATCCACTTCCTAGAGGTTTTCGAGCAGCCGGATTTCGTTCTTCATGAGGTACCATGTCTTATCCGGCAGGCGGCCGTTGACGAGGTACTCGAAGGCCAGCTGCACGGACAAGCGTCCCTGGCGCGTCGGATGCTGGAACAGGATGGCCTTGACGATGCCGCAGCGCATCATTTCAACAGTGGTCGGCACGCTGTCAAAGGCGATGACGAGCGGCCGCTTCTCTTCTGGCAGCTGCATAACGGCCCGGCAGGCCCCGTAGACACCGCCGGCCATGCAGAACATCGCGGAAATATCGGGATGTTCCTGCAGCAATTCCTTCGTGCGCTCGTAAGAGCAAATCTCGTCATCGCCGTTCTCGACGATACCTGCGATGGTGAAATCCGGCAGGCGTTCCATGCGGTGGCGGAATCCTTCGAGGCGCAGCCGATGGCCGAGGACCTGGCGGCTTCCCATGACGAGTCCCACAGAGGCTTTCTTGCCGAGGAGGATTTCCAGGAGGGCACAAGCCGTCTCACCACCGTTAAAGTAATCGCTGCCGACATAGGCGCGGCGCTGCGAGCTGTCGATATCACTGACGACGGTGATGACGAAGATGCCATCAGCCACGAGCGAATCAATGGCCGCCGCGATGCGGGGATCGTCAATAGGGCTGATGATCAGCGCATTGACCTGGTGGCGCATCGACTCCATCAAGGCGAGCTGCTTTTCGACGTCGTAGCCTTTCATCAGATAGTAGCGGACCTTAAGGCCGTAGATAGCATAAGAACTTGCTGCCAGGTCCATGCCGTGGATGACATCGTCAAAGAAGGCATTGCCTTCGGACGGCAGCAGCACACCGATGACAGGATTGTTCTTGCGCGCTGCCAGCGCCTTGCCGGCAGGGTTCGGCTCGTAGCCGAGCTGCTTGGCCACCTTGCGGATCATGGCAGCCGTCTCGGCGTTGACGCGGCCGCGTCCGTTGAGGGCCCGGTCGACGGTTCCCCGCGACACCCCACAAAGTTCTGCTATTTTCTTCATCGTGACCATGACATTCACATCCTTATCCGCATGTAGCCGCATCCTCGTCGTCAGACTCCGGATTCCCTGCAACATGCTCTCTCTATAATAAACTCTCCTTATTGTAGCAAGTATTGCCCCAAGATTCTAGTCTTTCGTTCTTCTGGGTATGCCAAAAGATAGGCAGAACAGACAAAAGCCCTGCCCTCGGCGCCTCCTGTAAAAAGAGGCATTCCGGATGGCAGGACTCTTGCTTTCAACGAAATCCGTTAAAGCTTGCAGTTATCACCGCGCAGACCGATGTAGGCGCCGTCTTTATCGAGGCCGCTCTCAGCGTGCGCAAGCATCCACTTGTTGACGGCGAACAGCAGGCGGTCCTCGCCCGTCGCAGCGAGGGGATGGGTCAGCGGTTCATTCGTGCCGCGCGGCAGGACCACGCCACAGCGGAATTCCTGCCCGTCGATGCCACAAGGGGCGAAATGGAGCGTTGTCGCATAGAGTTCCACCGCCGTACCGGCCGGTACGAAGAAGAACTCGACCTGAGCCGTGTCATAAGTCAGCGTTTCGGGATCGATATCCTGTTGACGGCCCAACATGAGCACCAGGTCCGTCGCGGCAATGTCGATTTCCGAAGAGCGATGGTACTCGAGGGCATTGAGCGTATCGTTGTGGCCGCTGCAATGGCCGAGCTCAACAGGCATTTCGCCGTACGTCTTTTCCGTAAGTTCCTGGAAGAGCGGAAGCTTTTCCAGAGCCGGGACGGAAGCCTCATAGACCGTACCGTTCTCCGGGATGCTCAGCGACTTGAGCACAGCGCAGCATTCTTTCGTGTCCAGTGGCAGCACGCGGCCATACGGGCGGAACGCGGCGTCCTGGACAGATTTTGTATTTTTCATGATATTCACCTCATAAATCAACAGACAATATATAATGGCGTCAGCAGCCGATATTGCGGAGCTTCTTGCCAGACATCAGATTCTTTTCAATCTGTTCGAGTGTGACGTTCTTCGTTTCCGGTACAAAGGCAACGGTCAGGATGATGAAGAAGGCGTTGAGTACGGCGTAGAGCCAGAATGTATGCGCTGAACCGAGTGTATCGACGAGCGTCAGAAACGTGGCGCCGACAATCGCGCAGGTAATCCAGTTCGTCATGGTCGAGCAGGCGATGCCGAATTCACGGCTCTTGAGCGGCTGGATTTCGGAACAGAGTACCCAGACAATCGGACCAGCGCTCATGCCGAACCCGGCGATGCTGACCATGGTCATGACAGCGGCGAAGTAAGAAATCCAGGCCGGTGCCGTGCCGGCTTCGAGCAGGGCCATACAGATGCCGACGGCAGCCATGGAAACGGCCATGACGCCGAAACCGATTTTAAGTGCCGGTTTGCGGCCGGATTTATCGACCATACCGATGGCGATGAAAGTCGAAAGCGTGAATACGATCCCGTTGAGGACAGTGCCGATCATCTGATCTTCCGTGCTGGAAAAACCAGCCAGGCCCAAGATTTTCGGTGAATAATACATGATGACATTGAAGCCTGTGAACTGCTGCATAGCCTGGAGCAGTACGCCGAGGAAGACGACGCGGCGCACATTTTTATTCGTCTTGAAGAGCTGCCAGCCTTCCTGCTTGACCTTGAGCGTTTCCTTGATGTCATGTAATTCGTCTTCGGCAACCTGAGCACTCGCATGCAGGGAATGGAGCACAGAGGAAGCTTCCTCGAAGCGCCCCTTCGCTGCCAGCCAGCGCGGGCTGTCCGGCAGACGCAATACAGTCAGGATCAAGATAACGGCCGGGATGGCGATGACCGTGAGCATCATACGCCAGTCACCACTGTAGCTGAAAGCCGTATCCGAGAGGAAGGCCGCAAGGATGCCGACAGTGACCATGAGCTGATAGCCCGAGATGACCTTGCCGCGCGCGTCCTTATCGGACATTTCAGCCAGGTATAACGGAGCCGTATAGGAAGCGATGCCGACGGCCAGTCCGAGAATCAGGCGGAAGCCGATGAGCATATCCGCACCGCCAGACATACCCGAGCCGATGCAGCCGATGATGAAGAGCGCCGCACCGATGATCAAGCTCTTTTTGCGGCCGATGCCGCGTGCGAGGAACGAAGCGATGATGGCGCCCGTAGCCGCACCGACCATCATGGAACTCACGACCCATTCCTGTTCATGGCTCGAGAGCCCCCACTCCTGACTGATGAAGGGCAGAGCGCCGGAGATGACGCCCTGGTCAAGACCAAACAGCAGTCCAGCCATACCCGCTGCGAAGTAAATACATTTCCGGACCCAGGCAGCGCGCTTGACGGCTGCCTCTTGTGTACTTTTATCCATGATACTCTCCTTTTCTGTAAATGCCATGCATTTTTACCTTCTGTCCTCAAAGTGCAGTCAAATCATCGAAGCAGTCCTTGAGCTGTACATAGAGTTTCTTATATAATTGATGGCCTTTTTCGTAATAAGCATGAGACGATGCGTCCGGCTGGCACCAGGTATCCTGTTCGATGAATTCCTTGCAGGCCGTCTGCACATCAGGGAACATACCTGCGCCTACACCAGCGAGGATGGCAACGCCGAGCGCCGGTCCTTCCTCGGCTTTGATGGTCTTGACCTCACAGCCGTACATATCGGCGAGCATCTGGCGCCAGATGCGGCTCTTGCCACCGCCGCCACAGGCCATCATTTCGTTGACGTCGACCTTCATTTCGCGCAGGATATCGAAGCAGTCGAGCAGCGAGTAACTGACGCCTTCCATGACGGCGCGCAGCATATCGGCCTTCGTGTGGATAGCGGAAAGGCCGAAGAAAACGCCGCGGCAGTTCGGATTCAGATGCGGCGTGCGTTCGCCCATGAGATACGGCAGATACAGCAGGCGTCGGCTGCCAATCGGCACCTTGGCGACATCCTGATTGATGAGGTCATACGAATCGACGCCAAGGCGTGCAGCCTTGTCCTTGTAGACTTCAGCGAGATTGTCCCGGAACCAGCGCAGTGAAAGGCCGGCGGCCTGAGTAACGCCCATGACGTGCCAGCAGCCCGGCACGGCGCAGCAGAAGGTATGCACGCGGCCCTGCGGATCGATGCGCGGCTCACTCGTGTGAGCGAAGACAACGCCGCTCGTACCGATAGTCGTGAAGGCCCGGCCGTCAGAGACGATGCCCGTGCCCACAGCGGCTGCAGCATTATCGCCTGCACCGCCTACGACGACCGTATGGACGGACAAGCCCGTCTTTTCGGAAAACTCCCTGCTGATCGTACCAGTGACTTCCGGGGACTCATAGACCTTGGGCAGCAGCGCCTTATCGATGTCGAGCTTTTCCAGTATCTCATCGGACCAGCAGCGGTGCGGGATATCCAAAAGCTGCATGCCGCTCGCATCGGAAACGTCAGTCGCATACTCCCCGGTCATGCGGAAGCGGATGTAGTCCTTCGGCAGCAGGATATGACGACAGCGGCGGTAATTCTGGGCTTCGTGGTTGCGGACCCACAAGATTTTCGACGCCGTGAAACCGGTAAGTGCCGGATTCGCCGTGATGTCAATAAGGCGTTTCTTGCCGACGCGTTCAGTGATTTCCTCACATTCGCGGCCTGTGCGCTGGTCGCACCAGATGATGGAAGGCCGGATGACCTCATTTTTCTCATCGAGCATGACCAGCCCATGCATCTGCCCCGAAAGACCGATACCCTTGATGTCTGCCGCTTTAACACCCGAATCATGGATGACCTTGCGGATTGTCACGAGAACGGCGTCATACCAGTCGAGCGGTTCCTGTTCAGCCCAGCCGTTCTGCGGCTGGTAAAGCGGATACTCCTGCGATGCCGAGGATACAACGTGACAGTTCGCATCAAATAAGACCGTCTTCGTCGCCGACGTGCCGATATCGATGCCAATTAAATACTCCATATGAAATTTCTCCCTTCAATAGTTCTTCCTTATCGCATAGTTGATGTTTGCGTGCACGTGAACGCTTTGTATGAAAACAATATATCATAAGATAAAACACGCGTCAATAAAAATATTTCATTTTCTTTACAGAATATTTAATTTTCTTCATACGCCGTTTTTAGCGCCAACGATTGAAGGATAAGGCTATTATAGGAAAAATCGCTAATATCGCCACTATTGCCAATAAAACAAAGGAAATCCATAAAAAATATTTTCAAACAATTGACAATCTTATGTAACGAATGATATAGTAGCATCATAAGAAGCGTGCTCATGCACGCAATAAGAAATCATTTACCTGTTTAACGAACAATCTATCAAAAGGAGCGCATCATCATGAACATGAACAACATCCCTAATCTCAAATGCGGTATCCTCTCGGTCAGCCGTGACTGCTTCATCATCTCTCTTTCCGAGAACCGGCGCCATGCCATCGCAGAAGCCTACGCCAAGAAATACGGCTCTCTCTATGAAGTGACGAAGACCGTTGAGAACGAACGCGACATGCTGGCTGCCGTAAAGGAAGCCAAAGATGCCGGCTGCAATGCCCTCGTCGTCTTCCTCGGCAACTTCGGCCCGGAAACGCCGGAAACGCTGATTGCCCGCGAATTCGACGGCCCGGTCATGTACGTCGCCGCTGCCGAAGAAACAGGCAAGAACCTCATCAATGGCCGCGGCGATGCCTACTGCGGCATGCTCAACTGTTCCTATAACCTCGGCCTGCGCCACCTCAAGGCCTTCATTCCCGAATACCCCGTCGGCACGGCAGAAGACATTGCGGATATGATTGCCGAATTCCAGCCTGTCGCACGCACGCTGCTCGGCCTCAAGGACCTCAAGATTATCACCTTCGGCCCGCGTCCGCAGGACTTCTTCGCCTGCAACGCTCCGATTCAGCCGCTCTACGACCTCGGCGTCGAAATCGAAGAAAACTCCGAACTCGATCTGCTCGTCGCCTACCGCGCACATAAAGACGATCCGCGCATTAAGGACGTCGTAGCTGATATGACGCAGGAACTCGGCACGGAAGGCGGCAACCCCTATCCGGATCTGCTGCCGCGCATGGCGCAGTACGAACTCACGCTCCTGGACTGGATAGAAGAACACAAGGGCGCGCGCAAGTACGTGGCCTTTGCCAACAAATGCTGGCCGGCCTTCCCGACAGAATTCCGCTTCGAACCATGCTATGTCAACAGCCGCCTCGTCTCGCGCGGCATCCCCGTCGCCTGCGAAGTCGACATCTACGGTGCACTGTCTGAATACATCGGCCTCTGCGTTTCGCAGGATGCCGTCACGCTGCTCGACATCAACAACTCCGTGCCGAAAGATCTCTTCGAAGAACACATTAAAGGTACGAAAAACTACACCCTCCAGGATACCTTCATGGGCTTCCACTGTGGCAATACACCGCTCTGCAAACTCCGCAAAGGCGGCGTAAAATACCAGCTCATCCAGAACCGCCTGCTGGAAAACGGCAATACGCCGGATATCACGCGCGGCACGCTGGAAGGCGACATCGCCGACGGCGACATCACTTTCTTCCGCCTTCAGAGTACGTCTGACGGCCAGTTGCGCGCCTACATCGCCGAAGGCGAAGTCTTGCCGGCAGCTACGAACTCGTTCGGCGGTATCGGCATCTTCGCCATCCCCGAAATGGGCCGCTTCTACCGTCACGTGCTCATCGAAAAACACTTCCCCCATCACGGCGCCGTCGCCTTCGGCCATTTCGGCAAAGCTATCTTCTCCATCCTCAAGCAGCTCGACGTCGCCGACGTTTCCTTCAACCAGCCGAAAGGCATGCTCTACCCGAGTGAAAACCCGTTCGCTTGATGCGTAAAAAAGGGCTTGTCGCACGACGACAAGCCCTTTAAAGTTGTTAGTGGCTAGCAGTTAGTTGTTAGCGGATGGCTTTAAATTTGAAGGTTTTCTCTGCAAACTACAAACTCTGTTGCTACAAACTATAAAGTAAATGGGGCCTAGCATGATGACAGAAACCTTCGTGCGTGTTCCCCTGCTTTACTTCATAATCAGAATCGGGACCTGACTGCGCAGGAGGACGTAGTTGCTGACACTGCCCAAAAGGATTTTCTTTAAACCCGACAGGCCCCGGTTGCCGATGATGATCAAATCGGTCGGGTGTTCTTCACTGTACTGGACGATGTTCTTGGCCGGATCCCCGATTTGGACGACGGCCTGGACAGGAACTTCTTTAGGGATGCGGGGCATCAGCTTGAGCAGGACCTGATAGCCTTTTTCCTTTAATTCTCCCGGAATATAGCCGCCCGTACTGACCTGCTCAAAGGAATTGATTTCTTTATTCATATCGACGACGGTCAGCAGCGTCACCTGGCTGCCGCATTTTTCGGCCAGGTAGATGGCCTTTTCCAAGGCCCGCACAGACGGTTCCGAACCGTCGACAGGGACCAGGATGTGTTGAAATTCTTCCATCATGCATGTTCCTCCTTCTGTCGTGCCAGTTCTTTCTGCCGGGTTCCGTAAAAGACGAGGCAGAAGACGATGATAAGGCAGGCGAAATAAATGAGAAAGCCGCCGAATTCCGGGGCAATGTCCCAGAAGCCGGCACCGCGCAGGGTAATGTCGCGGGTAAATTCATATTCCCAGGTTAGCGGGAAAAAATGAGCGAAATAGCGGACCCACCAGCTCTGTTCCATGAGCGGGCTCGTCGCCCCGCCGAGGATGAAGCCCATGGGGATGAATAAGATCATGCGGCTGGCAGCGACGCCCGGATTGGCCGCGTTCCAGCCAAAGAGCAGGCTCATGACGCCGACGGTAGGAATATAGAAGCACTGGGTCAGGAAAAAGAGCCAGACACTGCCGGCAAAAGCCATATCGTTCAAATAATGAAGGATGACCATGCCGACGGTCAGCGCCGCCATAAGACAGGCACAATACGGGACGAGGCGGGACAGAATGGCAAAGGGCGTCCCCTCTTCCATGGTCTGTGCCAGCTGCCCGGTCATGCGCAGACGGGGAATCATGCCAATGGTGGCAAAGGTAAAGAACATGGATGAAAAGAAGAAGAGGAACCCTTGGACTTCGCCGTTATTCGCAGCCGATCCCTGGGGATTGAAGAGAAGCCGGTTGCGAAGGGTGATGCCCCGCTCAGCCCTTGAGGTTTCAGGGGCACTGAGCTTATTGTTTTCTTCGGCTATAATCGTATTGAGGGCTTCCATGATATCCGCATTCTGGGCGATACTGGTATTATCATAAAAGACCCCAATCTGGCCTGCCGCATCACTGTAGCGGTTCTTTTCCAGGTCCTTGGGGAAATAGACGACGGCAGCGAACCGGTCGCGGTAAAATAAAGCCTTGGGATCGACGGCACTGTAAAGGACCGTATCGATGTCGATATAGGGCGACGCATCCATTTCCTGGATGAGTTCATGACTGTATTTGGAATTATCCAGGTCGATGACAGCGACTGGCGCTTCCTGGACGAAGTTATTTCCAAGGAGGACCGTGAATAATACTGCACAGACGACGGCGACCAGCATAGCGACTTTTTCATAGGGCATGCCCATGCCGGAAAAGAGGAAGGCAATTTCATGTTTCAGGGAGTTCATGATCTGTCACCTCGATGGTCTGGCCCGGCCGGACATCCTGGCCGGGATCGGTATAAATACGGATTTGGAAAGCCGTTAAATCGGCCTGGCCTTTTTCCCGGGTTTCCTTCAAATCGGCAAATCCCGGTGCCTGAGTGATGAAGCGGATCGTCCCGGCAACGGACTGGCCATCGGACACAGCGACACCTGCCAAAGCCTGTCCTTCGTGAAGATGGACGGCCTGTTTTTCACTGACATAAATATCGTAATATTGGCGTTTGCTTTCCAGGAGGATGACCGGCGTGTCGGCCTGGACGATTTCCCCCTGTTTAGCCAAGAGCTTGAGTACTTTCCCATCTTCTGGCGCCCGCAGGGTCAGCCGGTCTTTCTGGACTTCCAGCTGCTGGAGCTGGACTTGGAGCTGATTGCGCTGCTGGACCAGCGACTCCCTGTCGTTGCGTTTATTGGCAATCGTCTGCCGTTGTTCTTCAATCTGCGGTAAATTGAGAGAATCACTATCGCCCGTGTCGACAGCGCCGCCTAATAATTTCGATAAGGCCTGTTGCTGCTGATTCATATTGGCCTGGGCCACGGACAAAGCCGCCTGTGAATCATCAAAATCAGCCTTGGCAATAGCGCCCTGGCTGTACAGCGAGGATTTGCGGTCGTAATCGCGCTGGGCATTGACCAGCGTCGCCGTTGCCGAATCAATAGCAGCCCGCTGCTGGTCAATCTGACGCCGGCTTTCTTCCTGCGACGTATCCGTCTGAGCAAAGCCGATGGCAATCGTCCCTTCCATCGAGCGGATCTGAGCATCGAGCTGGGCTATCTGGGCCTGGGTCTTGGCAATATCCAAATCGACGTCCGTACTGTCGAGCTGCATGAGGACGTCGCCGGCCTTGACTTCCTGCGATTCTTGAACGGCTTCGTTCACCATTTTCCCGCTGACGGACTGAAAGGAAACCTTGACCTGTTCCGCTGTCAATATCCCGTCTTTCTTGGCAATGCCCTGGGCTACGGCATCATTCCCCTTATACATAAGCAGGGCGCCGCCTGCCAAGAGGATGCCGATGAAAAAGATGCCCAGACGCCACGCTTTTTTTGGCAAATGCACTGTTTGTCCCTTCATTTGAATCTATCCTTTCTCTATTATAATTAGTTAACTAACTATATAACCAAATAATTTTGCTCACGTCATAAGGATACGTGAGCCTCATCCGAGCACATTGATTAGCTTGTTAATTATAGGAATATGTTAGAATAATCAGAAATGCCATCACTTAATCAGAAGCACTAAAATACCCGCTTTTCACAAATTATATTTTTCTCTATATGCACATTATATCACATTATAATGCTATATTGTAATATTTATTTTTGATAAATTTTTAACGAGTTGTGAATAAAGTCCAGTCCTGGGACTAGGACTGGACTTCTTTGGACAAGGCCCCTGCCGCCTTGGTTTCATCATCCAAGGACAATCGGGCCAGGCGTTCGATGAAAAAGACGCGATGGTTGAAGAAATTGACGAAGCGCCCGACGAGCATGGCCGATACCAGGGTACCGACGCCAAGGCCGGTCAGAGTCCCCAGGCCGCCATAAAGGGTCGACAAGATGACGGCTATGGTGACCATGGTCGAATCGAAGACGACTTTCGTCGATCCCATCCGCCACTTCCCGGTCTGGGCAATGGCTTTGACAACACCGTCGCCGGGCACCATCAGGACCTGCGACGCCACTTCGATACAGATGCCGAAGGCCAGGGTCGCACAGCCGGCCACTAAGAGGACCGAGGCCAGCGGCCAGCTCAATCCCTGTAATCCTGTCATGACGTGCATGAAAAAGTCGATGGCCGCGCTAAAGACGAAGTTAATGGCAATCTGCAACAACTCCACGGGTCGGAACTGACGGCGCAGCAGGGCCATCTGTAAGACGATGAAGGCCATGTTGAGGGCAAAGGTCAGCTGGCCGAAGGTCCACGGCGTATAGAGGCTGATGACGAGGGGCACGCTGGAAATGGGTGACGTCCCCAGGCTGGCGACGGTAATCAAGTCGATACCGAAAGCCGTCATCAAAATGCTGCCAATAAATACACTGATACGGATTTTCAAGTGATGCATATGCCGCATAATCAGTCCCCCCACTTTTTTTCGTTATCCATAATGCGATGAAACGTCTGCATGAACTGCTGGCGCGCTTCCGGTTCGATGCCCTGCCACATTTCATCGTCGATGCCGTAAATGACCTCTCGGATCCGCTTGGCCTTTTCCCATCCTTTTTCCGTCAGGAAGATGGCCACGCCCCGCAGATCTTCGGGCCGCGTTTCCTTGCGGATGAGTTCCAGCTTTTCCATGCGCTTCAGCAGGCTGGTCACCGTCGACTTGTCGATGATGCATTCCCGGCTGATATCCTTCTGACTGGCGCCGTCATGGAACCACAAGTATTCCAATATCTTAGGCTGCCCCGGCATGAGCCCTTCCCGCTTGATGCGGCGGCCGATTTCCCGGTTCGACCGATGAAACCCTAATAATAACAAAATATGCAATGCTTCCTCGTCCATCGCTATCCCTCCTGTAAATGGTTTGAATTAAAACTATTTAGTTGTAATTCAAACTAATTCAATTATATACCCAGGAGGTAAAAAGTCAATAGGTGTGTTTTCCCCCTGGGATACCTCTATGATACACGCATTTCGCGCCACGTTGAACATGAAATAACGACAAAGAAAATGCAAAAAGCGACAAAAAGGCGCTGTCGCATTAGGACAGCGCCTTTTCTGTAGGGGCGCCCCGTGGGGCGCCCGCTCCAGGATATGTACGATTTACCAACCACTTTGCTAGAAAAATCATCCATATTCTGAGACGGGCTCGCCACGTGCGAGCCCCTACCAAACCACAAACTCCATACTGCAAACTAACATCGATCTGCAATCACTGCGCCGTTTCGGCAGCAGGCAGTTCGCTGGTGCAGTGAGGGCAGCGGGTGGCATCGTCGGCAATGGGCTGGCGGCAGAACGGGCAGAGCCGCGGTTCGGGAGCCGGTTCCGGTTTCGGCAGGAATCGGTTCAGCTGCTTGAGGACCATGAAAATAGCAAAGGCGATAATCAGGAACTCAATGACTGTGTTAAGAAAGGAACCGTACGCAATGACAGGGATACCGGCGGCTTTCGCTTCGGCTAGGGAATCGACGTGTTCTGTACTCAAAGGGATGAAGAAGTCCGAAAAATCGATTCCGCCGAGGAGCACCCCAAAAGGAGGCATGATAATGTTATTGACCAGTGACGTGACGATTTTCCCAAAAGCTCCGCCGACGACGACACCGACTGCCATGTCCAGCACGTTCCCCCGCATGGCAAATTCTTTAAATTCCTTGATGATGCCCATGTTTTCCACTCCTATCTGTGGTGTAAAAAATAAATGATAAAGAAATAGGGACTCGCATGATGGTAGAAACCTTCGTGCGAATCCCCTATTTATCATAATGGAAAAAGGACAAGCTGACAATGATTTTTTATCTTTGTTACATTTATTTAATAAAGCGACAGGAGCTGCGGTAAAAGGCCCGATTCCTGCATGGCTTCGATACATTCCAGGATACCGACGGCCAGGACGAACCAGAGGACGTCGCCGGCAGCATGGCGGAAGACTTTCGGTTTGACCGTATATTCCTTGGGTTCATGGTATAGCGACCATTTCGGGAAAAACCGGGGCACTTCCCGGATGTACGCACTGTACGGTTCCCCAAACAGGCGGTGCAGCCGGACTTCTTCGGTATGGATGACCGGGATGTACATAACGGCGAAGAGGAGAACCAACACTGCCGTCAGTGTCAGCGATTCCGTGCACAGGCCGACGCCGATGCCGCCGAGGAAGCTGAAGAAATACAGCGGATTCCGGCAGACTGAGTACGGCCCTTCGCGGACCAGGACGTCATTCTTATAGCCGGCAATATACTGGGCGCACCACATGCGGCCTGCCATGGCGGCGCCGACGCAGAGACAGCCCACGAGGAACAAGATGCCCGAAATATACGGGGCGATGACATCAAATTCCTTTTGCGAGAACATGAATAACAATACAAACAGAAGCCCAATGACTTGAGAAATACGGGTGCGGTAATGGTCCAGGAAATACATGGTGACTCCTCCTCTTGTCCTAATTGATAGTGTTAGTATAAAAGGCATTTCTAACGAAAGATTAGGCAAAAGTTAAAGGAATTATAAAGATTTGTGAACAGACCGCGTATCCTTTGTAACAACATTTGTGATACAATAAAAGAAATGCAATTCGTCCATTTCAAAGGAGGAACCTATGATGATCAAAAAATTACTGATATTTACCCTCAGCGCCATGCTCTGCTGCGGTGCGGCCGTGGCGGCTGACACGACGACGTCCATGACCGACAAGGCACGCCAGGCCGAAACACAGACCCTGCCGTCAACGATCAAGCATCTTGACCTGGTCCTAGTCCTCGATAAGAGCGGCTCCATGTACGGTCTGGAAAGCGATACCATCGGCGGTTACAACGCCATGATTGCCAAGGAAAAAGACCTCGACGTCGACACCAAAGTCACGACGGTCCTGTTCAACAATAAAGTCGACATCCTGACGGACCGCAGCAACATCAACAGCCTGTCGGATATGACGACGAAAGACTACCGCGTCGGCGGTTCGACAGCCCTCCTCGATGCCGTAGGCAATACGATTGCCAAGATTTCTGATACACCGGGGATTTCCGACAAGGACCATAAGGTCATCTTCGTCATCATCACAGACGGCCAGGAAAATGCCAGCACGGAATATTCCAAGGCGACGATCCAGAAAATGATTTCCGATAAAAAAGCCCAGGGCTGGGACTTCATTTTCCTCGGAGCCAATATCGACGCCGCCTCGGAAGCCCAGAACCTGGGTATTGATGCTGACCATGCCGTCAAATATCGCAACACTTCGACGGGCGTCCAGAAGAACTTCGCCGCCATTGCCGCTTACACGCGCAGTGCCGTCCAACAGCAAGACGACGACTCCTGGAAAGATAAGATTGAAAAAGATAAGTAAGGTTTATTTCAAACCTGCCAATTTAGCCGGGTCCATGGCTTTGTCGAACTGCTCTGCCGTGACCCATCCGGTCTTCAGGGCTGACTCTTTCAGGGTCAGCCCTTCTTTGGCTGCCTGTTTGGCGATGGTGCAGGCCTTGTCATAACCGACGAGCGGTACCAGGCCGGTGACCAGGATAAGCGAATTATAGAGGTTGGTCGTAATCCGTTCGCGGTTCGGTTCGATGCCGATGACGCAATGCTTGCGGAAGGAATCCATGCAGTCCGTAAGCAGGCGGATGGACTGGATCAAGTTATAGGCGATGACCGGCATGAAAACATTGAGCTCGAAATTCCCCTGGCTGGCAGCAATCCCCATGGTCGCATCGTTGCCCATGACCTGGACGGCCACCATGGTAACGGCTTCACACTGCGTCGGATTGACCTTGCTGGGCATGATAGAACTACCCGGTTCATTTTCAGGGATGCGGATTTCACCGATGCCGCAACGCGGCCCGGACGACAGCCAACGGACGTCGTTGGCAATCTTCATGAGGTCACAGGCCAAAGCCTTGAGCATGCCGTGAACGACGACGAGTTCGTCCTTACTGGTCAGGGACTGGAACTTGTTCGGCGCCGTATGGAAGGTCGTCCCCGTCAGCTGGCTGACGATTTCAGCAAAGCGTACATCGTAGCCTTTGGGGCAGTTGATGCCCGTACCGACGGCCGTGCCGCCCATGGCCAGGTCGCGGAGGAAGTCGACGCCCTGGACCAGCATATCCCGGTCGCGCTGGATCATGCGGGCCCAGCCGCTGAATTCCTGGCCCAGCGTCAACGGCGTCGCATCCTGCAAATGAGTCCGCCCGATTTTGACGATGTCCTTGAAGGCTTCCTGTTTGGCTCGTAATGCCTGATAAAGGGCTTCCATAGCGGGGAACAGTTTCTGTTCGATGAGCAGGACGCCGACCATATGCAGGCCTGTCGGGAAGGTATCGTTCGAGCTCTGGGAATGGTTGACATGGTCATTCGGATGAACAGGAATATCTTTCCCCTGAGCCTTCAGGATTTGCTTGGCCCGGTTGGCAACGACTTCATTGACGTTCATGTTGAACTGCGTCCCACTGCCGGTCATCCAGACAGCCAACGGGAAATTGCCATCGAGCTTGCCGGCCAGGATGTCATCACAAGCCTGGACGATAGCGTCGGCCCGGTCGCCGTCGACAACGCCTAACTCCTTATTGGTCAGGGCAGCGGCCTTTTTCAAATAGGCAAAGACCGTGACCATTTCAGGCGGAATCTTTTCCGTGCCGATTTTGAAGTTTTCGAAACTGCGCTGTGTCTGGGCGCCCCAGAGCTTATCAGCCGGGACTTTGATTTCCCCCATCGAATCTCTTTCTATACGGTATTCCATGAAAAAACCTCCCATTATAATCAGATTATATAAAACATAGCGGATTCAGGCGGGCGCCCCACGTGGGCGCCCCTACATGGGCACCCCAGCGGGGGTGCCTTTTGCGAACTGCGAACGGCGGCCTGCGTACTCCATATTATATAAAACATGGTGGACTCGGCGGGCGCCCCACGTGGGCGCCCCTACATGGGCACCTCAGCGGGGGTGCTTTTGCGAACTGCGAACTGCGAACTGCGGCCTGCGGCCTGCGTACTTCATATTATATAAAACATGGCGGACTCAGGCGGGTGCCCCACGTGGGCGCCCCATTGGGGTGCCCTTACGAGGAACGACGAACGACCTACGATGAACGGCTTGCTACAATCCCATGGGATTGGGCTGGAAGATGCGGCTGTCCATTTGGTGCAGGTCGTCGGCGATGACCGGTCGGAATTCCATCTGGCCCAGGATGTCCCGTTCCAGGTCCATGCCCGGTGCGATTTCTGTCAGCATGAGTCCCTGCGGTGTCAGACGGAAGACGGCCCGTTCCGTGACGACCAGGACATGCTGGCCATGGGCTGCGGCGTAGTCCCCGGAAAAGGTGACCTGTTCGATATCCGTCTTGAATTTCTGGTACTTCCCTTCGCGGTCGATGACCAGCCTCCCGTCTTCACAGTGCTCGCGCAGGCCGCCGGCCGTAAAGGTCCCCATGAGGATGAGCTTCTTCGTATGCTGGGCCAAATCGATGAAGCCTCCGGGCCCGGTGACGCGGCCGTGGAATTTCGAGACGTTGACATTGCCCATGGCGTCGATTTCTGCCAGGCCCAGGGCACAGAGGTCGAGGCCGCCGCCGTGGCAGATGTCGAACATATCGGCCATCTTCAGTTCCGCTTCGGCATTGACAGCGGCCCCCATATCGAGGCCCGACAAAGGAATACCGCCGATGATACCCGAATCGGCCGCCAGGGTCAGGCTCGGCCCGAACCCCTCTTCGGCCGCCACAGAGCCGATGATTTCCGGGATGCCGATGCCCAGGTTCATGACATCGCCCTTTTTCAGTTCCATCGCCGCCCGGCGGGCACAGATTTTGCGGTTATCCAGGGGATGCGGCGGCAGGGACTGGATGGACTTGCGCCCTTCCCCGCTCAGTTCCGGCCGGTAGCCATGAGTCGAAAAACTCTGAACGTGGTACTTCGGCCGCGGCACGACGACGTAATCGACGAGGAAATGGTGAATCTTCACCAACCGCGAATCAAGGCTCCCGCGAGGTACGACGTCTTCGACCTGGACGACGACGATACCGCCGGAATTATGCGTTGCTTCCGCTACTTCCAGCTGTTCGCCGATCATGGCTTCGCGCTGGAGCGAAATATTGCCGTCTTCATCAGCCAGGGACCCGCGGATGAAGCAGACCTGGATGGGAAAGGTTGGATAATATAAATAATCGTCATCATCTATATGGACCAGGCGGACGATATCCTTGCCTTCGCGGAGGGTCTTCTCATTGGCCTTGCTGCCATCCAGGCGCGGGTCGGCCAAGGTGTGCAGGCCGATGTCCGTCCAGACCCCTTTATGACCGGCAGCGATGGCCCGATAGAGAGCCAGTATCGTCCCGGCCGGGACCGTATAAGCCAGGCACTGATTGGCTGCGACTTTATCGGCCAGCTTCTTTTCCATCCCGAAATGACTGGTAATAATCGTCCCGATGAGGCCGTCTGCTGCCAGGCGGTCGCCGCCGCGCTGACCGCCATCACCGGTGCCGGCAATCTTGACCAAAGTCACATTGCGGGGATGACCTTCTTCGCCATAGCGGTCGTGAAGGGCCTTGAACAGCCCGTCCGGCGTTCCGAATCCGGCATGACCGCTGACCGCCAGGGTCATATCATCGCCGACGAGACGCGCCGCTTCCACAGGCGTAATAAACTGTGTCATAACGACCTTCCTTTCATGTGGTAATGAAAAAAGGACCTGTCGTACGACGACAAGTCCTTTTAAGTGGTTAGCAGTTAGTGGTTAGTGGTTAGCGGATGGCTTTCAATTTAAAGGTTTCTCTGCAAACTACAACCGTCGTCGGTCGTTCATCGCAGGTCGAAAAAGACTTCGATGAACGACGAACAATGAACGATGAACGTTATTTCAAGTGTTTCAATCCTTTGGCGCCGATGTCGCTGCGGACCTGCTGGCCGTCGAAATGGATGCGTTTGACGTTGGCATAGGCTTTTTCAATCGCATGCTGGAGATCCGGTGCTACAGCGGTAACGCCGAGAACGCGGCCGCCGTTAGTGACATAAGCCCCGTCTTTCTTGGCCGTGCCGGAATGGAAGACCATGACGTCTTCTTTATCGACAGCGTCGAGTCCGCTGATAACATCGCCCTTATGGGATGATGCCGGATAACCGGCCGAGGCCATGATGACGCAGCAGGCAGCAGCGTCTTTCCAGTGGACCATATCAGCTGTCAAGTTTCCTTTAGCGCAGGCATACATGATCTGTGCCAAATCGCCGTCGAGGAGCGGCAAAACAGCCTGCGTTTCCGGATCGCCGAAACGGCAGTTGAATTCGACGACTTTCGGGCCGTCAGCGGTAATCATGAGACCGGCATAAAGGCAGCCCTGATAGGTGATGCCTTCCTGTTTGAGGCCGGCGACGACGGGCTTCAAGATGGTTTCTTCGACTTCCTTGCGGATTTCCGGCGTGACGACCGGTGCCGGTGCATAAGCCCCCATGCCCCCGGTATTCGGGCCTTTATCGTTATCGAAGATACGTTTGTGGTCCTGGGCTGAAATCATGGGAACGATGGTCTTGCCATCGACGAAAGCTAGGAGGCTCGCTTCTTCACCGACCATACATTCTTCGATGACGATGCGGCCGCCGGAAGCACCGAAGATATGGTCTTCCATCATAGCGTTGACGGCATCGATGGCTTCTGCTTCGGTCTGGGCGACGACGACGCCTTTGCCGGCAGCCAGGCCATCGGCCTTGACGACAATGGGTGCGCCCTGTTCTTTAATATAGGCCTTGGCAGCATCGCCATCGGTAAAGGAGGCATAGGCTGCCGTCGGGACGTGGTATTTCTTCATGAGGTTCTTGGCGAAGACCTTGGACCCTTCCATCTGGGCTGCGGCCTTGTTCGGTCCAAAGACAGCCAGGCCTTTGGACTGGGCCAGGTCGGCGATACCTTCGGTCAAGGGGACTTCCGGTCCGACGACGAGCATGTCGATGCCTTCTTTGACGGCATAATCGGTGATACCGTCTAAATCGGAAAGGGGAATGTCAACACACTGGGCGACTTCACTCATAGCGGCACTGCCAGGGATGGCATAGAGTTTATCGACACTCGGACTCTGAGCCAATTTCCAGGCTAAAGTATGTTCGCGGCCGCCGCCGCCGATAACTGCTACCTTCATTATTTTGCAGCTCCCTTCTGAACCTGTTCAGCCAGGTATGCGGCAATAGCCGTATCATAAACAGCCGTATGGTGGAAGGCTTCCTGAGCCAGTTCCAGGCGGTACTGGTCGGAGAATTCGCCGTCCTTCTGAAGGATAGAAACGATTTCGCCGTATTTCGCCGGATTAGTGACGATAGCGACGTATTTATTGTTCTTCGCCGAAGCACGAACCATGCAGGGACCGCCGATGTCGATATTTTCAATGGCTTCAGCCAGGGTGACATCCGGTTTGGCAATGGTCTGCTGGAACGGGTAGAGATTGACGACAACCAGGTCAATCGGTTTGATGCCGTGTTCCTTCATCGCCTTGACATGTTCCGGATTATCGCGGACTGCCAGGATAGCCCCATGAATCATAGGGTTCAGGGTCTTGACGCGGCCATCCATCATTTCCGGGAAGCCCGTGACATCCTGAACGGCGATGACCGGTACACCGGCTTCTTTCAACGTCCGCATGGTGCCGCCGGTGGAAATGATTTCGATGCCGAGGTCGGCCAGGGCTTTGCCCAGTTCGACGACGCCCGTTTTATCCGATACACTAATGAGTGCGCGTTTTACTTTCATGGAAAATTCCTCCTATTCCTGAGTCCCTTTGACGACATTGCCGTCGATAGTCAATTTATCATCGCAAAAGAGTGCTGCCGCTCTGACGTAGGTCGGATGTTCCTTGGTAAGGATCCGGGCTGCCAGCGTATCTTCCGTATCGTCTTCGTAGACCGGTACGGCCGACTGCAAGATGATAGGGCCTGCATCCATATCGGGAACGACGAAATGGACGGTGCAGCCGGCAATCTTGACACCGGCTTCGACGGCCTGACGCTGTGCATGGAGGCCGCGGAACGACGGCAGCAGGGCCGGATGGATGTTGAGCATCTTGTGTTCATAATGGGAAATGAAGTCACCGCTCAAGAGGCGCATGAAGCCAGCCAGGCAGATGACGTCTGCCTGATAGGGTTCGATGGCATCGAGGATATATTTTTCAAAGGCTGCTTTGGAATCAAAAGACTTCCGGTCAGCCAGGATGACCGGTACGCCCCATTCCTTAGCCCGGTCCATGACCGGTGCGCCGGGGATATCGCAGACCAGGGCCTTGATTTCCGCATTGATGGTGCCGGCTTCGACGGCATCGTGGAGGGCGATGGCATTGGAGCCGCGGCCCGATGCGAAAATGACCATCTTCTTCTTAGTCATGGAACACGCCTCCCCGCAGGGTTACGGGTACGTCCGAATCGACGACTTTGCCGATGACATAAGCCTTTTCATCGCGGTCAGCCAGGTTCTTGAGGACGGCGTCAGCGTCTTTTTCATCGACGATCATGATCATGCCGATGCCCATGTTGAAGGTTCGGTACATTTCTTTGGCATCGACGTTGCCCCATTTCTGGAGAAGGCCAAAGATCGGCAGCTGCGGCCAAGATGTGACGTCGATATCGACACCGACGCCTTTCGGCAGGACGCGGGGGATATTTTCATAGAAACCGCCACCGGTGATGTGGACCATGCCCTTGACGGTGAAGTTCTTGATGATCGGCAGGCACGGACGCGGATAGAGACGGGTCGGTGTGAGCAGGCATTCACCAATGGTCATGCCCAGTTCATCGACGTACTGGTCGAGCTTCATGTTCTGCCGTTCGAGGACGATCTTGCGGACCAGAGAGAAGCCATTGGAGTGGACCCCCGTCGACGGCAGGCCGATGAGGACGTCGCCGACTTTGATGTTTTCTCCGGTAATGACCTTGTCGCGGTCGACGATGCCGACGCCAAAACCAGCCAGGTCATAGTCGTCTTTGGCATAGAAACCGGCCATTTCAGCCGTTTCGCCGCCCAGCAGGGCACAGCCCGATTCCTGGCAGGCATGAGCGACGCCCTTGACGATGGTCGCAACCTGGACCGGGTCGAGCTTGCCGACAGCGATATAGTCCAGGAAGAAGAGCGGTTCAGCACCCTGGACGAGGACGTCGTTGATGGACATGGCGACGCAGTCCTGACCAACCGTATCGTGCTTGCCCATCATGATGGCCAGGCGCAGTTTCGTACCGACGCCGTCGGTACCACTGACCAAAATCGGTTTCTTGATGTCGCTGTTCATCAGGGAAAAGAGGCCGCCGAAACCGCCTAGGTCGCCGAGGACTTCCGGACGGTACGTGGCTTTGACCGAATCTTTCATCAATTCTACGGCTTTGTTGCCAGCATCGATGTCGACACCGGCATCAGCATAAGTCAATCCTTTATTTGTGTTCGAGAGCATATTTTTCTCCTTCCTCAGTGGCCTGCGGAGTGTCCGTAGGATAGTCATTATTGAAGCAAGCTAAGCACATATCTTCCTTGGGGATATGTTCGACAGCCCGGTTGAGGCCGTCGATAGAAATGAAATGGAGTTTGTCGACGCCGATGTACTTCTGGATCTGTTCGACACTGAACGTCGAGGCGATGAGTTCTTTGCGGACCGACGTGTCGATGCCGTAGAAGCAGGGATACTTGATAGGCGGTGCCGATACGCACATGTAGACTTCCTTGGCGCCGGCTTCGCGCAGGAGCTTGCAGATGATGCCGCTCGTCGTGCCGCGGACGATGGAATCATCGACCATGACGATGCGCTTGCCTTTGACGACGGACTTGACGACATTCAACTTCATGCGGACAGCCAGTTCACGCTGTTTCTGGTTCGGTTTGATGAAGGTACGGCCCATGTAGCGGTTCTTGATAAGGCCGTGTTTGAAGGGGATACCCGAAGCCTGGGCATAACCGATAGCCGCTGTATTGCCGCTGTCGGGGACGGAAATGACGATATCCGCATCATACTGCGTTTCGTTCCACATTTCCCGGCCCATATTCAGGCGGGCCTGATAGACATCCTGGCCGTCGATGACGCTGTCCGGACGGGCAAAGTAAATGTATTCAAAGGAACAGACCTGTTTGCGCGGTGCCTTGGCAAAAATCGACGACTTGACGCCTTTTTCATTGATCTGGACAAATTCACCAGGCAGTACGTCGCGGACGAACTTGGCGCCGATGGCATCGAGGGCACACGTTTCCGAAGCCAGGACCCAGCCGCCTTCATCGGTACGGCCGATGCACAGCGGACGGAAACCATAGGGGTCACGCACGCCATAGAGCGTATCTTTCGTCATGAGTACCAGCGAGTACGCCCCCTGGATGCGGTTCATGCTTTCCATGATGCGTTCTTCGATGGTGTCTTTCTGGCTGCGGCTGATGAGATTGACGATGATTTCACTGTCCATCGTCGTCTGGAAGGTCGCACCGCCACGGTCCAGTTCTTCCCGCAGGGTACGGGTGTTGGTCAGGTTGCCGTTATGGGCCAGGGCCAGCTGTCCCATGGGCGTATATACAGCCAGCGGCTGGATGTTGCGGGGATTATTGGAGCCGGTCGTCGAATAACGGACGTGGCCGATGCCGACGGGACCGCCTTCTTCGTCAGGTACGCCGTTGGCGAAGACCGTGCTGATGAGGCCCATGCCGCGGAACGTATGGATATCCTGGCCGTCGGTCAGGGCGATGCCGCCGCTTTCCTGGCCACGATGCTGTAATGCGAACAACCCCCAGTAAATATAGCGGGGAATATCGAGGTGTTTATCGTAAATACCTAAGACACCACATTCTTCATGCTGCTTATCCCAAATCGGATCGTAAAACATGAATTAAACCTCCTGTTATAACGAAAAATAGTCTGTACATGCCCTTACAGGGACTTTACGGTTTCTTGCAACTTCTGGTTCTTTTCCATGACTTCCTTAGCCATATTTTCACGGTACGCTTTATACTTCTTCGCTAAATCGGCATCGCTGGCAGCACCGATCTGGACAGCCAGGAGAGCCCCGTTTTTAGCGCCATTGATAGCGACCGTAGCGACCGGGATACCCGAGGGCATCTGTACGATAGCCAGCAGCGCATCCATGCCCTGCAGGCTGCCGCTTTCCAAGGGGACACCGATGACCGGCAGCGTCGTATAGCTGGCGACGACACCGGGCAGATGCGCTGCCATACCGGCGCCAACGACAAAGGCACTGATGCCCCGTTCTTCGGCAGTCGAAACGAATTCCCGGACAGCTGCCGGCGTGCGATGGGCCGACGCTAACAAGACTTCATATTCAACACCAAATTCCTTAAAAATAGCAATCGCTTTTTTCATAACGGGAAAATCAGAATCGCTTCCCATGATCAAACCGACCTTCAACAGAGACCCCTCCTTAGAAAAACAAAACCCAAAAGTGACGCACGTCACCTTTGGGCTTTTCAGTTAGACACACGGAGACTGTTTACAAACGGCAAAGAACCTGTCCATAAACGTCTTGTCATAGTGCATCTCCTTATTGATTGAAAGATTATCAAACACACTTTGATTCTATCAAAAACCTAATGGACTGTCAATGAAAAATCCCCTTTCTACCGCAGTTTATACACGGATTGTCCTGACTATGTTACAATGGAGGAAAACGACCGACATGGAGGGATAGATTATGGAATTAAATGACCAGCAGCAGCAAGTCGTCAGCGACCTCTCGCAGCCAATCCTGCTCAACGCGCCAGCCGGCACGGGCAAGACCCGCGTCCTGGCCTGCCGGGTCGCACACATCCTGGAGACAGGAGCCGCCGATGGCTCGCAGATACTCTGTCTGACCTTTACCAACCGGGCCTGCAAAGAACTGAAGAACCGCATCATCGCCACGGCCCACGAACAGGGCCTGGCCGTCGTCGTCAAGACCATCCACAGCTTCTGCTACAGTCTCATCAAAGAAGAAACGAAGCGTCAGAGCGACCGCTACAACGACTTCCTGCTCTACGACGACGAAGACTGCCGGCAGATCATCGACAGCCTCCCCGCCGCGGCGTCGGCACCGGGCAACGATACGCAGGCCCTGCAGAACTTCATTGAATTCACCAAGAAACAGCGCGTCATCCCGGACCTCCACGATTTCACAGCGCCCAAAGAAGCCCTCCGGGCCTGGCTGCCCGACCATGGCGCTGCCCTGGTGCAGCAATACGATGCCGTCCTGGCTGACAACCACGCCGTCGACTTTACGGATCTCATCACCGGCGCCTACGAATTTCTCTGTGACGAAGACTGCTGCCAGCGCTGGCAGGACCGCTTCCGCTTCATCGCCGTCGATGAAATGCAGGACACGAGCGAAGTCGAATACGCCGTCATCAGCCGCCTCTTCCCAGGCCGCAACATCCTTCTCTGCGGTGACTATTTCCAGACCATTTATGAGTGGCGCGGTTCCTACCCCGAATATATTCTGGAACAGTTCCGTAAGGCTTACCATCCCAGGGAAATCACCTTTACGACCAATTACCGGGCCACCCAGCTTCTCCTGAAGGCCGCTGAAAGCTGCCTGAACCACCTCTTCGGCCAGCTGACGGTCCACCACATCTACCCCCAGCCTGGTCAGGCCGCAGCCGCTATCCCGGGCGATCCCATCGTCGTCCACCAGGCCGACACGTTCCTCGATGAAAGCCGCTGGATTTTCCAGGAACTGATGCGGCTGCCGCGGGAAGAACGGCTGAAAGCCTGTGTCCTCGTCCGCGGCAACCGCCAGGCCCAGCAGTTGTGGACGGGTATCACGGCTCATAATCTTCATTATCCGTCAAAGGAGCAGCTGCCCGTCACCTGCATCGACCAGTTCCACCTGTTCAAGCGCCAGGAATGTAAAGACGTCCTGGCCTATCTCCGGCTGCTGCTCAACAAGCATGACAACCTGAGTTTGAAGCGGATTCTCCTGCGTTTCGTCCCCCGCATCGGCCGCCGGACCATCGAGACGATTGAAAGCGATTCCTACCGGCGCCTGGGACTGATGCTTTGTGATTTCATCGACCCCATTTCCCAGGAAACGGGCGACCCTTACGGTCTCCTGCTGACAGCCCTATCAGAAGAACGGATTGTCGTCTTCGACGTCGAAAGCACGGGGACCGACACGACGACAGATGAAATCATCCAAATCGCCGCCGTCCGACTCGATGCGGCAGGCCAAGTCAAAGATAAATTTAACACCTACGTCCGAGCCAGCCGTCCCGTCGGCGAATCCTTTTATGTCCATCACATCAGCGACGACCAATTAGCTGCCGAAGGCCGGGACCCAAAAGACGCCCTGGCGGCTTTCCTGCACTTTGCCAACGGCGCCGTCATCGTCGGCCACAACGTCACCTACGACCTGTCCATCCTGCACAGCGAACTTCAGCGCCTGGGCATGGCCGAAAGCGGTGACTTCCCCTATTACGACACGCTGGACATATACCGCCGCTTCTATCCCAATCTCATCAATCATAAACTGGCCACGCTGAGCGAAACCTTCCCCATCGACCATCAGCCGTCACACGACGCCTTCGACGACATCCTGGCCACAGCCGGCCTCCTGCGCTACGCCGTCAAAGAAAAGATAAGACCGGCCACGACAGCCCGCCGCGCTTCCATGGCCATGTATCTGCCCCTCTTTGCTCCGTTCAGCCATGACATAGCGGCTCTGCGCCGCCTCTCCTACCAGGACCGGCCGATAGTAGTCATCGCCGCCGTCATGAACGAAGGCGGCGTCAAGGCCTGGTACGAAAGCCATCAGGACGCAGCCGATGCAGCCCATCACATCGACCGTTTGGAAAACGTCCGCAAGCTCTACCGCATCGCCAGCGAAACTGACGACCCGAACCAAAATCCCCGCGATGCTTTGGCGGAATTCCTTAAACTGACGGCCCTGTCCAACAGCGAACTGGATAGTATGCTGGCCAAGGACCCGAAAATCCCGATTATCACCATCCATCAGGCCAAAGGGCTGGAATTCGACTACGTCTTCCTGGCCAGCCTGGAAGACCGGGTCTTCCCGACCTTCTGGGCCGTCAAAAAAGGCGACTTGGAAGAAGAAAAACGCCTCTTTTATGTCGCCATTACGCGGGCCAAAAAGAGGCTGTATCTGAGCTGGCATCAGGGAATCGGCAATCAGCGCTATGCGCCGAGCCGCTTCCTCCAGAGCCTGGATACTCAATATCTTGAAGTTAGATGAGGCCGGCAATACCTAAGATAAGGCCTAAGACGCCGGAACCGATGAGGACTTTGATAACGCCGATTTTCCGCCGCGTCGCAGCGATTGCCAAAATCAGGATAGCTAACCCGCCGAGGCTGAACGCCGACCAGTCATCGGGCAGGGTTTCCGTATTCCACAAGGCTAAGAGGATGAAGCTCAGGCTGGCTACACAGATAAGAGCGACGACAGCCGGACGCAGTCCGTTGAGGATGCCCCGGATAGGACCGATATCACCATACTTGAGGAAGATGCGTGCTAAAATAATCCCCAAGAAAAACGACGGCGTGACGAAGCCCAGGGTGGCTGCGACAGCTCCGCCTAAACCGGCGATTTTGGTGCCGACGAACGTCGCGGCATTGATGCCGATCGGTCCCGGAGTCATCTGAGAAATGGTGAATATATCAACAAATTCGCTCATCGAGAGCCAATGGAAGGTATCGACGACACTGGCCTGGATCAGCGGCATGGACGCATAGCCGCCGCCGACACAGAAGGCCCCGACTTTACAGAATTCCCAAAAAAGCAACAGATATATCATGATAAGTCCCTCCCCTTAGTCGTACTTCTTGTCGCGCATGAACAAGAAGCCGATGATGCCATCAATGATGATTAAAGCCATGATATTGGCATCAAAGCACAAGTTGGCAATGAACGTCGCCACGATGATGGCCAGTGGCAGGAGCAGCTTCTTCTTCCCCTGCTTGATGAGGAGGTCGATGCCGACATTGACGATGAGAGCCGTCGCCCCGCACTGCATACCGCGGAGGATCATCTTGATATAGAGATTCTGGATGAAGAAATCATAGCAGTAAGAAATAATGGACAACGTAATCAGGCAGGGCAGCACGGTGGCTACCAAAGCTACCAATGTCCCCAGGACCCCGGCCATGCGGTATCCGAGGATAACAGCGCTGTTGACGGCAATGACGCCGGGCATGGACTGGGCGATGGCCACCATGTCAAGGGTATCCTTGTCACTGATCCAGTGGTATTCATCGACGTATTTCCCTTTCAAGAGGGGAATAATGACGAAGCCGCCGCCGACAGTGAAGGCGCTGATTAAAAAAGTCGATTTGAACAGGGTCCAAAAGAAATGGGCATCCCGTTTCGGGGTCACAATATCGTTCATCATCTATCATCCTTTCTTGACGATTCATCGTTTCTATGGTCTTAGTATAACACGGCTTTTACTATATTGAAAATATTTGTACAATTGATATAATATATGTAAAACATATGTCAAGGAGGCATCGATATGGATATCCGTCAACTCACGTATTTCATGGTCATCGCCGAAGAAGGCCAGATCACGGCGGCTGCCCGTCGCCTGCATATGGCACAGCCGCCGCTGAGCCAGCAGATGAAAGCCCTGGAAGAAGAACTGGGTGTGCAGCTTTTGCAGCGGGAACCGCGCAGCGTGACCTTGACCGATGCCGGCGAAATCCTCTACCGCCGGGCCCGCCAAATCATCACCCTGACCGACTCGACGCGCCGGGAAATCGCCGATTTCAAAAACGGCCTGCGCGGCACCCTGTCCATCGGAACCGTTTCATCCTCAGGCAGTGTCATCCTCCGGCCGGCACTCCGCCAATTCCATGCCAGCCATCGCGGCATCCGCTTTGAAATCTATGATGGCAACACCTTCCGCGTCCTGGACATGCTGCGCAAGGGCCTCATCGAAATCGGTATCGTCCGCACGCCCTTCAAGCAGGACGCCTTCAACTGCACGTTTCTGCCCGAAGAGCCGATGGTCCTGGCCTATGCCGATACCCTGGCCGATCCCAGCCCGGGCCAGCTTTCCCTGACCATAGAACAGCTGCACGGCCTGCCGCTCATCCTCTACCGCCGCTTCGACCAACTCTTCCACGACGTCTGCGAAGCCCATAATATAACGCCGATTCTCCTCTGCCGCAACGACGATGCCCGGACCACCCTGCTCTGGGCTGAAACCGGACTAGGCTACGCCGTCGTCCCCGCATCAGCCATCTCGCCGACCAGTCGGCCTCAGCTCCAGACCAAAGCTATCGACGAACCACGCCTGCGTACCCAGCTGGCCGTCATCACGCCAAAACACCGCTACCTGTCCAGCATTGCCCGCCAGTTCATCGACGCGTTGACTACCCCATATTGAAATAGTCAAATTTCCTTTAAAAATAAAAATTGCTTATTATATGTATCATATTTATCCCATGCAATAGATTGAAGGATTTCATTGATAGTTGAAAAAGTACGATCTGGGGAAATAATCGATAAGGTAACCGATAACCGTGACTTTATTCGTTCCCTACGTTTTTTCAAATAAGTTTCAGAATGAAAATTCTTTAAAAACACATCTACCTGGTCAATCATCTTTTTGTTTTCAATTCGCATAAACGGATCTTTAACGTTTTGCAACATGTCTACAATAAAGGTTTCTAATGCGCCTTTTTCCTGCACAGGAATCAATTTTGCACAAAAACGAAATAGGTAATACTCGGAAAATGCACAAGGCAATAATAATTGCTCCCACTCTGTATTATTTACGATATTTCCTTTTTGCACTGCATTGTCCTGCAAATAATGATGAATAGTTTTTAACATCTTTTCAGAAGATTCATCATCATGGTCAGCTAAAATAGCAAGGGCTGAAAAACACTCTTCCTTACTAAGCTTTTGATTCATGTAAATAATTTGCTCAACAGCATGCAAAAAGGTGTGCCCTTGAATGGCAATAATAGCCAATGCCCCTTTATCATCTATATACCATTCTGTTAATCCGATTCTATCTAAATCTGGAAATTTCCGATTCCGATTTTGTGCATACCGACAACACAATATATGTTTCAAGTAATAACTCAATAAGATAGCATCTGTTTTTCCTTCACATAGTATAAGTCGCTTTTCCATTATCTCAACTCCATATTATACAAGCGAAGATCTAAGGCTTCTTTCCCTGATAAGTTCCTGGTCCTTAACGATGTTTTAGCGAATTGTTTTAATGTAATGACCCGCAAATCATCCGTTTCACCAAGTTCCTGCCAAGTAGATAGAAAAGTATCCAAAAATTCTAAATTATGAGTTGTCATAAATAATTGGGCATCGTATTTTCTTGCATAGGTAATAAGGTTTCTACAGAATCCTGCTTGCGCAGCAGGGTGTAGAGTAGCATCAATCTCATCAATGCAAAAAATCCCTTTTTTATATAAAAGAAGCGCACCTAAGATATAATACCATCGCTGCAAACCATCTCCAAAGGTAAACAAGGGTAAAAAGCGGCCTCCTTTTACTTTTAAACTGATAGGAGCTTGTGTAGCATCGGGATAAGGCAAAGTATCAATCGCTTCAATTTCAGGAAAAATCGCTTGTAAGTCCTGTAAAAAAGCATCCATCTTTCCTTCTCTTTTCAAGGCACTATACATACGTATCGTTTCTATTTGATCGCGATGTCCTAAAATATCAATATATTTTCCCAAATAGGCAGGGGATTCACTGGGAATAAAAAAAGGAATCCCTATATTCTTTATTTTCTTTTCATTTTCGGACTGAATCTCCCATTGCGCAGCAATAACAGCATTTGGTTTTTGAAAAGAATTATGCGTATCTATCATCAATTCTGCCGGAGTAATGATATGAGAAAAAGAACATGTTCCTTCATCGGAACGTCCAGAAAAATTAAAATTCCATGGTCTGTCATCTGTATCATGAACTGCAGCTGCAATGAATTCTAAAAGGATATAAGGAGATACAACATTCAGCGTGTAATTTCTTGTAATAGCCGTCATTGCAAAAGGCTGGAGATTAAAACCACAAGACCAACCAAAAATACTTTCTAAAATAGATGTCTTTCCTACATTATTATCACCCACAAAAAAGTTAAATCGTTGGAACCCCTTTAAAGAAAATGTTTTAAACTTACGATACCCACTAACTGTCAATTCCCTCAACACTCAAATCACCTCATTTCAAATCCACTCTAGCATATTACGCTTTTACAGCAAGGCCCTCCAAATGCAGGAGGGCTATTTTTTTATCAATGCCGCCGGCATAACCGGTGGCCTTGCCATTAGCCCCCAAGACACGATGGCAGGGAATGATGATGGAAATGGGATTATGTCCTACAGCCCCACCGATAGCCTGGGCTGACATCTTCTTCCCCGTCCGTTCTTCAATCTGCTTGGCAATGTCGCCATACGTCGTCTGGCCGTAGGGAATCTGGCAAAGAATATACCAGACGAGCCGTCGGAATTCACTGCCCTGCGGCGCCAGGGGCAATGTCATGATGGCCGGCATCCTCCCGGCAAAATATTCATCCAGCCAGTGCGCCGCTTTTCGTAAAATCGGCGTTTCCTCTTCCCGCAGGACTTCTCCCTGAAGAGCGCCATAACAATACTTCTGCCCTTCAAACCAGGCCCCGACCAGCGCCGTATCACTGGCCGCCAGAATCATCGGCCCTAACGGCGAGTCATACATCATCTTATGATACATCAACAGTCACCTCAGTTATTTTCTGAAAGCAATATATCTTTAGTTTGTAATAATTCAGGATGGCGTACCATATAACCTGTTAAATTTTTCCAAGCTTCATTTTCTGAAACATAAGGAATCGGACCTTCACAAACTTCATCTTCTGCATGATTTTCCCCTAATGGCTGATAAAAATCATTTTCGAAAGTTCCATAAGCATCTGGGCGGAGCCAATGATATGGAGAAACTAAATGGTCAATAGGTTCTGTCAAGGAAGAAAATAATGAATAGTATGTAAAGCCTTTAGGAGCTATTAATTCGAAAATAGTTGGCATAATATTCATATGGCTACCAATGGTGTTACCCGCAAAAATACTTTGATCTAAATCGCGATGATTCAACATAAATACTGGAGAATGCCGTTCCCGGATAGAGCAGTCGCGATTCATCAGGGACGTCTTTTGTAAAGGAGTCATGGTAATAGCATGATCTGCCGTAACAATAAACAAGCTATCTGGATAGGCTTTCCGCATGGTATCAATAAATTTACCAATCGCTTGGTCAGATAACCAAAAAGTCCCCAAATTTTTCTGCAATTCCTTATTTGCTTTTATATCATCCGGGGCATCCGGCATGACCCTTTCTGTATCATAGCCATACTTTTTCAAATTAATTTTAAATGGGCCATGATATGATGTAGTGTAGACAAAATGAAATGCCGGCTGGTTCGAATCATCTTGCTGAATCAATTCAGCTGCTTTTTCCAAAAAAATATTATCATAGACACCAACCCATGTCTTAGGAGCATGGGAACCACAAAAGTCAGTAGCAGTCATCACGCAATCAAAACCGCATGCAGGAGCAAATTGATTAAAATTCCCATAAGTTACATTACCGCCATACCAGTATGTCGATGTATACCCTAACTTTTTTAATTGAAGCGGCAACGCAGTTGGTACTGTTCCCTGCCAAAATGTTTCTTTTTCATTCAATTCTAATCCAGCATCAAAAATACCTGACATCAAACTAACAATGGATGGTCTCGAAATAATACCTGCCGACAGAGAATTAGTTAATGCTGCCGTATGGGGATCATTCATAAGCCTTTTCCCACCGGACGTAATATTTAAGCAAGCATATGCTGGGTCAAATAGCTGCTGCAAATAACTTTCACCGACGAGCAGAAAAATATGTGATGGTTTAGCAATCTTAGGACCTTTCGCATGATGTTGAAATGCATATACAGGGTTAGGATACTTTTTAATATTGTCACGACCTGCTGGCAGAATAGCCTTTAAAGATGTTAAATCTTCTTCATCACTGTGCTTGTAGGCATCGTTTAATTTATGCTTTTTAACTTGTTCCAAGGCAACTAAATCGTCTACCGTAGCTTTAGCAAAAAAAATGTCCTTTTTAACAATACTGGGAATTGTATCCCATTCCGGTTTATCGTCATGGCTTAAAGTTCCTCCATAACGGAACCAATAAAAGCCTAAAATAATAGCAACACATACAATAACATTAAAGCCATACGCCAGGATAGAAGATGAAAAATGAGGATAACTAACACTTGGCAAAGAAAGAAGGGCTTGAATAGAAAATTTAACAATCCACCAATAAGGAATCCCTATAAGTATAAATAAGAGTCCATGATCCTGATGAAAAAAAATATCAAGCAAGTTATGTTTTTCGGCCTTTCCGCCAAGACGTAAAATCTGATTATAAGTGTCATGAAAATGATTGTAAAAAATCATTTTCCCCACAAAGGCAACATAAAGTACCATAGCATATATCATGCCAGCCCAAAGCCTTACATCATTTCCTAGCGCATAATAGGAAGCAAAAAATAGCCCGGGCAATGAAACAAAAATAAGCGGCAACAAAAATGCGTAGGCATTAAAATCCATGCCCCACCAAAAGCCGTATCGAAAGCAATGCCATACGATATTCCATCGTCCTTTCAACGTTTCATAAGGCGAATAGACTTTGATGAACACAGCGCGGAATATAGCACATAAAATAGGAAAAATCAAAAATAGTTTTATATCCTGCTGCATCGATAAAAAAAATTGTTCAAACACGATAACACCTCATCATAAAAATAAATATTGGATTTATACTTTGTAATAAGATTTATACCATTGGGCAAATTTCCCCAATCCTTCTTCAATCGTCGTTTCCGGCTTAAAATCGAAGTCACGCTGTAATTCGCTGACGTCGGCATAGGTCTGGTATACATCGCCAGGCTGCATAGGCAGATATTCCTTTTCTGCCGTTTTACCCAGAGCTTTTTCCAGGACTTCGATGAAATGCATGAGCTGTTCCGGTTTATGGTTGCCAATGTTATAGATTTTATACGGATCGCCTAGTTCATTTTTCTTCGGCGGATTGCACAGCATGTGTTCAATGCCGGTAACGATATCGTCGACATAAGTGAAGTCCCGATACATGTCACCGTGATTATAAATCTGGATAGCTTCCCCTTTGCGAATCTTATTGGCAAATTTGAAATAAGCCATGTCGGGGCGGCCGAAAGGTCCATAGACGGTAAAAAAGCGCAACCCCGTTGCCGGGATACCGTAGAGATGACTATAGGTATACGCCATCAGCTCATCTGATTTCTTAGTTGCTGCATAGAGACTGATCGGATGATCCACATTATCAGTCGTTGAAAAAGGCGTTTTCTGCTGATTGCCATAAACGGACGAGCTGGAAGCAAAAAGTAAATGATCCACTTTATGATGACGGCAGGCTTCGAGGATATTGAAGAAACCAATGATGTTGGAATCAATATAGGAACGAGGATGGTCAATGCTGTAACGCACTCCAGCCTGGGCTGCCAGGTTCATGACGATATCCGGCTGAAACGACGTGAAAACATCATTAACGACTTTTTCATCAGCCAAGTCCCCTTTGACGAAAGTGAATGCCGGGAACTGGCGTAGAATAGCCAAGCGGCTTTCTTTCAAGGAAACATCATAATAATCATTAAGGTTATCCAGGCCAAAGATGGTGGCTCCCATGGCCAGCAGGCGCTTGGCCAAATGGAATCCAATGAAACCGGCGGCACCGGTAATCAAGACTTTATTTGCACTATCAAAAGATTTAAAATCTGCCATTATCATCGTCTCCCTCTTAGTCGCGGTCAAAGATATCCCGCGTATAGACTTTATCCTGGACATCGCTAAGTTCTTCTGCCCAACGGTTAGAAATAATAATATCGCTCATCTTCTTGAACTCGTTCAAGTCGCGGATGACACGGGAATGGAAAAAGTCACCCGCTTTCAAGGTCGGTTCATAGACGACGACTTCGATGCCTTTGGCCTTGATGCGCTTCATGACGCCCTGAATGGCCGAGGCACGGAAATTATCTGAATGGCTCTTCATCGTCAGCCGATAAACGCCGACGATGCGGGGATTCTTGGCAATAATCATATCGGCAATATGGTCCTTTCGCGTCCGGTTAGCCGCAACAATAGCTGAAATAAGGTTCTGCGGTACATCCTGATAATTAGCCAAAAGCTGTTTTGTGTCCTTCGGCAGGCAGTATCCCCCGTAGCCAAAAGAAGGATTGTTATAAAAATCGCCAATGCGGGGGTCGAGGCAGACGCCTTCGATGATTTCCTTCGTACTCAGGCCACGCATTTCAGCATACGAATCGAGTTCATTGAAATAGGCCACGCGCAAGGCCAGATATGTATTGGCAAAGAGTTTGATGGCCTCTGCTTCCGTAGAGCCGGTAAACAGCATGGGGATATCTTTCTTCACCGCGCCTTCGGCCAGCAGATTGGCAAAAACTTTAGCCCGTTCCGACCGTTCACCGACGACGATACGTGACGGATGAAGATTATCATACAGGGCCTTGCCTTCCCGCAAAAATTCCGGCGAGAACATAATATTGTCGGTATGGTAGCGTTCCTTGATATGCTGAGTGTAGCCGACAGGAACTGTCGATTTAATGACCATGACCGCGTCTGAATTGATTCCCAGTACTTCTTCGATGACCGCTTCTACCGATGACGTATCAAAAAAATTCTTCTGCGGATCATAATTGGTCGGCGTCGAAATAATAACAAAATCAGCATCCGTAAAAGCTTCCACAGGATCTAAGGTCGCTTTGAAATGCAAATCATCACGCTGCAAAAAAGCCGAAATATCACTATCTATAATCGGCGACTTCCCTTCATTCAACATAGCTACTTTTTCTGGAATAATATCTAAAGCAATGACATTATTATGCTGTGCCAGCAACATACTATTCGAAAGACCGACATACCCGGTCCCGGCAATCGCTATATTCATATAAATTCCCACTTTCCTTTTAGCACATTATATTCATTATACCATAAAATTCCATCCAGACCATCATCCAGACCATTAGGATGCTTTTTAAAAATAAAGAGTTCATTATAAATATAGCCTCTATAGTAAGCGGAAAATAAATCGGTGGATTTAATCTCCTGGCTGTTTGTGAGACAATAGGCTCATCAAACAGGATAAATGAGACAAATTAGAGTTTCTCCCATTTTGTCTAAAAACTCTAATTTATCCTATTCAGTAAGGAGGATGTTTTTGGATACTCAAAAAATTACACACGAA
>NZ_JBHYRR010000028.1:0-43948 GCF_047974155.1 Megasphaera jansseni
GGAGCGGAAAACGAGACTCGAACTCGCGACCCCCACCTTGGCAAGGTGATGCTCTACCACTGAGCTACTTCCGCATGACGACTTTTTAAGTATATCACATCGGGATTGATATGTCAACGCTGTATTCCGGCGGGCCTTGCGCCCGTCACAGTGCTTAATTATAATACCATGACGTATGAGATTTGTCAAGAAAAAAAATTACTGGCCGCATATGCGGCCAGTAATTTTAAGTTGTTAGTGGCTAGGGGTTAGCGGATGGTTTTAAATTTAAAGCAATCTTCTGCAAACTACAAACTCCGTACTGCCAAACTATAAAGCAAAAGGGCCGCGCATGATGGCACCCCCATTCATGCGACAATTCCCCACGATGAACGACGAACGACCTACGAAATCGCTTCCGCCTGGCCGATGAAGCCGCGGACGACGTTGGGGATAGTCAGGTCTTTCGTTCCGGCCCCATAAGCTACGGTATCGTAGACGAAATCCTTCGGACGGACACCGGCATGAGCCAGGACTTTGACCAGGGCAGCGCCGGTCGGCGTGACCAGTTCGCCCTTTATGTCCGTCGCATACCAGGGAATCCCGGCCAGGAGTTCGGCCGTCGCCGGTGCCGGAACGGGCATGATGCCGTGAGCACAGCGGACAAAACCGCTTCCGGCATGGATGGACGACGTGGCAATCTGTTCGATGCCCAGGTATTTCAGGCACCAGATTGTGCCGACGATATCCAGGATGCAATCGATGGCGCCGACTTCATGGAAATGGATTTGGTCGACCGGCACGCCGTGCACCTTGGCTTCGGCTTCTGCCAGGGCCTGGAAGACGGCCAGGCTCTTAGCCTTGATATCATCCTCGATAGGAGCACTTTCAATGATCTTGGTAATTTCCGGAAGGCCCCGGTGCTGATGGTGATGATGATGGCCCGTCGTATCGACGAGATGGCCTTGACCAGCCGCCCCTTCCGTATGATGTTCATGGTATTCATGGTGTTCATGGTGTTCGTGGTGTTCGTGGTGTTCGTGGTGTTCGTGGCCTTCATGCTCATGGTGTCCATGGCCTTCCGATTCGAGAAGGACATTATAATAGATAGATTGGATACCCAGCTTATTGACGCTGCGGCACACCATATCATAACCCGCCAGGTTCAACGAGGCCATGGCCTGCTTGAAGGCTTCAAAAGGGACGCCGGCCTGGATGAGCATGCCGATGAACATATTGCCGCTGATACCGGAAAAACAATCGAGATATAAGGTTTTCATGGAAATCACTCCTTACTTTAAGTTTTCATTCATCATCTGGACCGATGCGTCGAGCATGGTCAGGCCCATCGCCGACCCCATGCCCTGGTCGAGGTTCTGGTCCAGTTCGACGAAGGGCTTGAGGCCCAGCTTCTTCATCTGCATCTGATGGACCGGTTCTAGATAGCGCGCCGAAGCGCAGACGTAATCAGCAATCGTCGGGCATAAGGCGCGGGCGATGAGGACAGCTGAACCGGTGACAGCATTGTCGAAGACGACGAGCAGCTTGCGCTGCGCTGCCGATAAGATGAAGCCGACCATGGCGGCAATATCCGGAGCCCCGGCACGGCGCAGGAGATCCAGCGGATCGGCGGCGTCGAAATGGCGCTGGTCGATGACTTTTTTCAATTTCTCCAATTTCTGGCCGGACTTCATGTGTTCCGGCAGTTCTTCCAGCTGGTCCCGGAAAAAGACAGACGTCAGAATGAAGGCCGTCAGCAGTCCCCGTTCGCCAAGGTTCCCCAATCCCACAGCCGTATAGCCTTCATCGGCCAGGTTCTGACCGATCTGCAGGCCGCTGAAGAGGGCATCCATCATTTCATCTTCGCTCATGGCATCCTGACGGGCCCAGAAATGGCTGCCGTGCATGACTTTTAAATTCTGTACCCCCTGCGATTCCGGGATGTCCTCTTCCAATCCCATATCGAGCAGCATGACGCCAGCACCGATGCGATGTGCCACCTTATTGATAGGCCCCCGGCCGGTAGCGATTTCCAGGGCGTCGGCCTTACTGTTCTTGCCCTTGGTCTTATTTTCTCCACCATCGACGGCATGGTCTGCCGCAAAGACGACGATGGCTTTCTGTAATTTTTCCGGATGCAGCGTTCCCTGTACACCGGCAATACGGCCGGCCAGATAGGACAACTTGCTGTCCTGGCGTATGGTCAGACTGGCCAGGCGCTGGTAACACGCTGCCGTCTTTGCCAAATCCATCGGTTCGATGGCCTGGATGACTTGTTCTAATACTTGGTCCATAATCTCCTCCGTGAAAGATTCGAAAAGGGCTTGTCGCAAGACGACAAGCCCTTTTCAGTTGTTAGCAGTTAGTGATTAGCAGTTAGCAGATGGATATTTTTCTGTCAACCATACCCTCTGTACTACAAATCATTGTCTTGTATAAAGTTTATTATACACGAAAAAGCCAGTTATCGCTATATCATGGCGTTCATCGTTCATCGAAGCACTGATAACTGCGGCCTGCGAACCGCGAACTGCGGCCCTTTATCATGACGTTCATCGTAGTTCGTTCATCGTTCATCGAATCACTTCGACCAACGAACTACGACCAACGGCCTTTAAGGCATTATAACGAACGGCCAAATGCATCGGCGTCCATGATGGCTTTTTTGAAGGCTTCTTTGGTCATCGGTTCGGGGACGCAGGTCCATTCGGTCAGGGCCGGAGCGGCATCGACGATGGAGTCGACTTCGTCAGCCTTGATGTCGAGGTCAGCCAGGGTCGTCGGATAATGGCATTTCTTATAGAGAGCCGCTACCTGGTCGCGCAGTTCAAACTGTTTGTCATAGGTCAGCAGGACCAGGACACCAAAGGAAACGGTTTCACCGTGGAGATGGCCTTCGACGACTTGCGGAAGGACCGTCGATGCGTTGTAGAACATATGGGCCAGGGACGAGTTGTAATAGTATTCGCTGCCACCCGTCGTACAGTTGGAAACGAGACCGGTGCTGATGATGATATCCAGGACGACCTGCTGCAGGGCATAGGTGATTTTCTTGGCCTTGAAATCGTCTAAAGCCTGTTCGCCATACTGCAAGAGCGGCGCCGTGCAAGCTTTGCCGATAGCCCGGCCGAGGAGGACCGTGTGGAAGTGTTCTGCCGTGCGGCTGGCCAATTCCGATTCACATTCCTTGCTCATGGCATCGCCAATACCGGCCCAGAAGAATTTAAAGGGCGAGTCAGCAATGATGGCCATATTGATGAAAGTATGGACAGGCGGCTGGTCGAGGTAGTAGTAGCCGGCAAAGGACTTATCCGCTTTGTACATAACAGCCAGGGCCGTCGACGGAGCACAGTTGGAAGCCAGTGTCGGGAAAGCGAACAGCGCCTTGTCAGCACGATCGGCAACGACTTTACACGTATCGATGGCACGGCCGCCGCCGACGGCAAAGACGAGGTCGGCATCCTGGACGGCCTGTTCACGGAGCAGGCGGTCGACGTGTTCATACGTCGCATCGTCACCGTACCAGAGCACGCCGAGGACTTCCAGATCCGTTTTCGCAATGGCATCGAGAAGCGGCTGTTTCGCTTTTTCCAGAGCCGTCTTGCCGCCGATGATGACGACTTTTTTGCCAAAATGCCGAGTAATCTTTCCGATGGCATCATAAGCATGGACGCCAATGGTAAAAGCCGGAAGGACCAGGGTATAGTCAGTTTGAGACATAGTAAAAAACCTCCTGTTATAATGGAAAAAGATGAGTTCAAAAGCTATAGCCATTATAGCATCGTCCACTGTCCGTGGCTAGGGTAAAAGGTTTAACTTTTTTCATTTTCAATACCTATGAAAAATCGCTATGTTGACATTTATTTATATGACTTTAAGTAATTATATCGTTTATTTAGTATGTAAATTAAACGTTTATCACTATATATAGTATGAAAACGCTTACTATAACAAATTGTAATTTGATAATAGATTTTGCATCATAGTTGCCAGGTGTGCTATGTCCTGTGTACATCTTGCAATTCAGGAAAAGTGCTCTATAATAAGGGAGCGTGATGTAGTGTACACCATTTCCAAGCGTTGTACGTTGGTATCATTTTGTTTCATACGGAAAGGGTTGCACACATACTATTTTACAAAGGAGGTTCTTTTTGTATGAACGGTTTGTATCTCGTTATTATTTCAGCATTAGTGTTCGTACTGGCTTACCGTTTTTACGGCGCTTTCATTGCCGCAAAAGTCTTGACGCTGAACCAGTACAAAGTCACACCGGCATTCCGCTTTGAAGACGGTCATGACTACGTACCGACCAACAAGTACGTCGTCTTCGGCCATCACTTCGCAGCTATCGCTGGTGCGGGCCCGCTCGTCGGCCCGGTCATCGCCGCCCAGTTCGGTTATCTGCCCGGCGCATTATGGATTCTCATCGGTGGGGTTCTCGCCGGTGCTGTCCATGACATGGTCATCCTCTTCTGCTCCATGCGTTACGATGGCAAGTCCATCGCCGAAATCGCAAAAGCACAGATTGGCCAGAAGACAGGCGTAGCTACTTCTTTCGCCGTCCTCTTCCTGAATATCCTCTGCATGGCTGGTATGGCCGTCGTCATTGCGAACGCATTGGCTAACAGCCCGTGGGGCACATTCACCATCGGCATGACCATTCCTATCGCTATCTTCATCGGTATCTACATGCAGTTCCTGCGTCCTGGCAAGATTAAAGAAGGCACCATCATCGGCGTCATCCTCACCTTGCTGGCCGTTGTCGTTGGTCCGGCCGTCCAGGCTTCGCCGGTCTTAGGGCCCATATTCACCATCAGCCATAACGGCATCTGCATCGCCCTGATCATCTACGGCTTCATCGCCGCAGCCCTTCCGGTATGGCTCCTCCTGGCACCGCGTGATTACCTTTCCACGTACATGAAAATCGGTACTATCGGTGCCCTGGCTCTCGGCATCCTCATCGTAGGCCCGCAGATCCAGATGCCGGCAACGACGCAGTTCTGCGCTGGCGGCGGTCCGGTCATTACCGGTGCAGTCCTTCCGTATATCTTCGTCACCATCGCCTGCGGTGCTGTTTCTGGCTTCCATTCCATGATTTCCACTGGCACGACGCCGAAGATGCTCATGAACGAACGCTCCATCCTGCCTGTCGGCTATGGTGCTATGGTTACTGAATCCTTCGTCGCTATGATGGCGCTGATTGCAGCCTGCGCCCTCGTACCGAACGATTACTTCGCTATCAACTCTTCGGCTGCTCATTTCCAGGCCCTGGGCATCCAGGTCGTCGACCTGCCGCATTTGAACGAAATGGTCGGTGAAAACGTCGCTCATCGTCCGGGCGGTGCTGTTTCCCTGGCTGTCGGCATGGCTTACATCTTCTCGAACCTGCCTGGTCTCGACCACCTCATGAACTACTGGTATCACTTCTGCATCATGTTTGAAGCCCTCTTCATCATGACCATCATCGATGCCGGTACTCGTGTCGGCCGTTACATGCTCCAGGAACTCGTCGGCCACGTATGGCCGAAATTCGGTGACCCGAACTGGAAACCGGGTGCTATCCTGGCATCGGCTTTGATCTGCGCCGCATGGGGTTACCTCGTATTGAACGGCAACTTGTCCACGATTTGGCCGATTTTCGGTGTATCCAACCAGCTGTTGGCTATCATCGCACTCTCCATTTCGTCGGTTGTCATCTGCTCCATGGGCAAAGCCCGTTACCTCTGGGTTACTGGCCTTCCCTGGGCTTTCCTGATGGTCATGATTTTCTGGGCCGACTTCCTGAACATCTTTGAAATCTATCTGCCGAAAGGCGAATGGACGATGTTCACAGTCTCCATCATCATGGCTGTCCTGGTCATCATCGTAGCCGTCGGTGCTATCCGTAGATGCATCTACCTGGCTAAGACCGTACCGGCTAACTACGATACGACAGAAACTGTCGAAGCAGAAGAACTCAAACATCTCCAGGAACTCGTTAAGACCGATAAAGTCGCTCAGCGTTTCCAGGAATTGACTATTGCTCATCACTAAGAGCGGGTAAAAAAGGCTTGTCGCCTAGGCGGCAAGCCTTTTTTCTGTAGGGGCGACCACGTGGGGCGCCCGTTCACGCAAATCGGTTCATGGATATTCTACATATCCCCAGCGGGCTCGCCACGTGCGAGTCCCTACAGGCCACGAATCACGAGCCACTGTCAATAATGCACAAGGTGCATTATTGACCATTGATAATATACTCAAAATGCTCTTTACGCAAGGAAAATCACTATTTTATAACGTTTTATTATTTTTATCATGATTTTATTTCATGCTGTTTTTGTAATCTTTACTATAAGTAACTTGAATTTTTCTCTCCTTTAGCCTATAGTAAGTGTATAAGTACAGTGTATACTTTATTTCTCGTGCGATACACAATTCATATTACACCAATAAGAAATAAGTATAGCTTCGGATCCGTGGGAAGTAGAGTAACCCTACACGACAACTTTATAAAGGAGGGATTGTTTTATGAATGGCTTGTATTTAGTTATCATCTCTGCATTAGTATTCGTACTAGCTTACCGTTTCTATGGCGCTTTCATTGCTGCCAAAGTATTGACGGTCAACCAGTACAAGGTCACGCCGGCCTTCCGCTTTGAAGACGGCCACGACTACGTACCGACCAACAAGTACGTCGTCTTTGGCCATCATTTCGCCGCTATCGCCGGTGCCGGCCCGCTCGTAGGCCCGGTCATTGCCGCTCAGTTCGGTTATCTGCCCGGTGCCTTGTGGATCCTCATCGGCGGCGTCCTCGCCGGTGCCGTCCACGACATGGTCATCCTCTTCTGCTCCATGCGTTACGATGGCAAATCCATCGCTGAAATCGCAAAAGCCCAGATTGGCGACAAGACCGGCCTGGCCACGTCCTTTGCCGTCCTGTTCCTCAACATCCTGGCTATGGCCGGGATGGCCGTCGTCATCGTCAACGCCCTGCACGACAGCCCCTGGGGTACCTTCACCATCGGCATGACCATCCCTATCGCTCTTTTCATCGGTGTTTATATGCAGTTCCTGCGCCCTGGCCGCATTAAAGAAGGCACCATCATCGGTGTCGCCCTGACCTTGCTGGCCGTCATCCTCGGCCCGGCCGTCCAGGCATCGCCGACCTTGGCTCCGCTGTTCACCATCAGCCCTAAGGGGATTTCCATCGCCCTCATCATCTACGGCTTCGTAGCCGCTGCCCTTCCGGTATGGCTGCTGCTGGCTCCGCGTGATTACCTCTCGACGTACATGAAAATCGGGACTATCGGCGCCCTGGCCATTGGCATCCTCATCGTCGGACCGGCTGTCCAGATGCCGGCCATTACCCAGTTCTGCGCGGGCGGCGGTCCGGTCATCACCGGCCCTGTCCTGCCGTACATCTTCATCACTATTGCCTGCGGGGCTGTCTCCGGCTTCCATTGCATGATTTCCACCGGCACGACGCCGAAGATGCTCATGAACGAACGCTCTATCCTGCCCGTCGGCTACGGCGCTATGCTGACCGAATCCTTCGTCGGCATGATGGCTTTGATTGCAGCCTGCTCGCTCGTACCGAATGACTACTTCGCCATCAACTCGTCGGCTGAACATTTCCAGGCCCTGGGCATCCAGGTCGTCGATCTGCCGCAGCTGAACGAAATGGTCGGTGAAAACGTCGCCCATCGTCCGGGCGGTGCTGTTTCCCTGGCTGTCGGCATGGCCTTCATCTTCTCCAACATCCCCGGTCTCGACCACCTCATGAACTACTGGTATCACTTCTGCATCATGTTTGAAGCCCTCTTCATCATGACGATTATTGATGCCGGTACCCGTGTCGGCCGTTACATGCTCCAGGAACTCGTCGGCCGCGTATGGCCGAAGTTCGGCGATCCCCATTGGCTGCCCGGCGCTATCATCGCCTCGGCTCTGATCTCCGGTGCATGGGGTTACATCGTCCTCCAAGGGAACTTGTCCACCATCTGGCCTATCTTCGGGGTATCCAACCAGCTGCTGGCCATCATCACCCTGGCTATTTCTACCGTTGTCATCTGTGCCATGGGTAAAGCCCGCTTCGCCTGGGTTACGGTTATCCCCTGGGTTTTCCTGACTGTCGTCATCTTCTGGGCCGATTACCTCAACATGTTCAACATCTACTGGCCTAAACAGGAATGGCTCCTGTTCGTCGTATCGGCCATCATGGCAATCCTGGTCATCATCGTCAGCATCTCCTCCATCAGAAGATGCCTGTACCTGGCTAAGACCGTACCGCCCAGCTACGATACGACCGAAACCGTAGAAGCTGAAGAATTGAAACACCTGGAAGAACTCATCAAGACCGACCCGGTCGCCAAACGCTTCAAAGAACTTACTGTAGATCATCATTAGGGAAAAGGCTTGTCGCACAGCGGCAAGCCTTTTTTGTAGGGGCGCCACGTGGGGCGCCCGCTCGCGCAAACCGACATCGGGATTCCCATATATATCGGGCGGGCTCGTGGTTCGTAGCTAGGGACTAGGGACTAGGGGCTAGGGGCTAGCTACCAACCCCTAACCCCTAACTGCTAATCCCTAACCCCTAAAACGTCCTACCTAATCATTTAACGTTTAACTTAATTTTATTTTAAAAATTTACGGCAAAATAGCTTGACATGAGCCAGCAAATTGCGTACAATGTGTTCATGCTTCAGGAAACACACAGGAAGCAACATATTAGTAAATCTAATGACGAGAGAAAGTAGTCTGGGTCATTGCTTTTCAGAGAGCTGGCGGCCGGTGCGAGCCAGTACGATGATACGGATGAAGCTCCTCTCCGAAGATCGACGCTGAATCTCATTAGGCGCCGACGGCATTTCACCGTTACCAGAAACGCGTATGTTGGTACGTTGTAGAGAGTCCGGCTGCAGTAATGCACCGGGAATCAGGGTGGTATCGCGGAATTACACTCCGTCCCTTACAGAAGGGGCGGAGTTTTTTTGTTGGCCTCTTTTGACAAATCTCTAAATCCCAACGATAAAATTTTTATTTTATTACAAAGGAGATATGTTATCATGGCAAAAGTATTTTATGATCAGGATGTAAACTGGGATGTAATGAAAGGCAAAAAAGTCGCAATCATCGGTTATGGCAGCCAGGGCCATGCCCATGCGTTGAACCTCAAAGACAGCGGCATCGACGTCGTCGTCGGCTTGTATGAAGGCAGTAAATCCATCGCTAAAGCCCAGGCAGCCGGCCTTGAAGTTAAATCTGTTCCTGAAGCTGTTAAAGAAGCCGATATCACGATGATCTTGATTCCGGACGAAAAACAGGCTGACGTCTATGCAAAAGAAATCGCTCCCAACTTGAAAGACGGCAGCGCCCTTGCTTTTGCTCATGGTTTCAACGTTCACTTCAAACAGATCGTTCCTCCTTCGACGGTCGACGTCTTCATGGTCGCTCCGAAAGGCCCGGGCCACCTCGTACGCCGTACTTTCACCGAAGGCGGCGGTGTTCCTGACGTATTCGCAGTCGAACAGGATGCTACTGGCAAAGCCTTCGACATCGCTTTGGCTTATGCCCGCGGCATCGGCGGCACTCGTGCCGGCGTCATCCAGACGACTTTCCAGGAAGAAACGGAAACCGACCTCTTCGGCGAACAGGCAGTCCTCTGCGGCGGCATCTGCCAGTTGATCACCAATGGTTTTGAAACCCTTTGCGAAGCAGGTTACCAGCCGGAAATCGCTTACTTTGAAACCTTCCATGAAATGAAATTGATCGTCGACCTCATGTATGAAGGCGGCATGGCCAAGATGCGTAAATCCATCAGCGATACCGCTGAATACGGCGACTACACAGCCGGCCCGCGCGTCATCACTCAGGATTCCAAGAAAGCCATGAAAGACGTCTTGACTGACATCCAGACCGGTGCTTTCGCCAAAGATTGGCTCCTCGAAAACAAAGCTGGCGGCCGCGCTCACTTCCTCGCTATGCGCCGTCAGCACGCCGAACATCCGATTGAAAAAGTCGGCGCAAAACTCCGCGACATGATGCCGTGGCTCCACAACAACGACCAGAACGATTAATTAATATCCGTTCATCGCAAGCCGTTCGTCGTTCATCGAAAAGGATGATGAATGGCCGCTTCGATGAACGAACTACAACAAACGATGAACGATACAAGAGGTGAATGATGATGAAAATGACAGGTGCAAGGGCTGTGCTGGAATGTTTGAAACGGGAAGGCGTCGACGTCGTCTTCGGGTATCCCGGAGGGGCTATCCTACCGCTATACGAAGAAATGTATAAAGACCATTTCCGGCACATCCTTACCGGTCATGAACAGGGAGCGGTCCACGCTGCCGATGGCTACGCCCGCGTTACCGGCCGGCCTGGCGTCTGTATCGCCACATCCGGGCCGGGGATCTGCAATATGGTTACGGGCATCGCCACGGCCAATATGGATTCCATCCCCATGGTCATCATCAGCGGCCAGGTCCCGACGGGTCTCATCGGCCGCGATTCTTTTCAGGAAGCCGATATTTCCGGCATTACGTCGCCCATTACCAAGCACAACTACCTGGTAAAGAACGCCGCTTCTATCCCGCGCGTCCTGAAAGAAGCCTTTTACATCGCATCGACAGGCCGGCCCGGTCCGGTCCTGGTCGATATTGCCAAAGACGCCCTGGAAGCCGAAATCTATTTCCAGTATCCCGATAAAGTCCACCTGCCGGGCTACGTCGTCGAAACGACCGGGCAGGCCTACGATATCGACCGGGCTGTCGCCATGATCCAGCACAGCCAGAAACCGGTCTTCCTCGTCGGCGGCGGTGTCATCCTGTCAGAAACGACGAAGTATCTGAAAGACATCGTCGATACGACGAAGATTCCCGTCGTCACGACGCTCATGGGCAAAGGGGCCATCCCCGATTCCCACGAACTCCATCTCGGTATGGGCGGGATGCACGGCTCTTATGCATCGAACAAAGCCATCTCAGGCTGCGACCTGCTCATCGCCCTGGGAGCCCGCTTCGACGAACGCCTGACCAGCAACGCCGATACGTTCGCTCCCAATGCCCAGATCATCCATTTTGAAATCGATGACGTCGAAATCGACAAGATCATCGACATCGACTTAGGGATCAAAGGCGACCTCCGCTGGTCCCTGCCCATCTTCGCCAAAAAGCTGAAAGAAAAGGCCTTCCATTACGAGGCCGCTTTCGCTGATTGGCGTCATGAGGTCCTGGCCATGAAGCAGGACCACCCCTTCGCGACGCCGCCGCGTCCAGGCTGCATTTCACCCCAGTCAATCTTTGCCGCCGTCCGGGACATCACCCGTGATGACGACACCGTAGCCATTACCGACGTCGGTCAGCATCAGATGTGGGCGGCCCAATTCTTCACGACTGATGAGCCGAAACATTTCATTTCTTCCGGTGGTCTGGGCACGATGGGCTTCGGCCTGCCGGCTGCCCTCGGTGCCAAAATAGCCTGTCCCGAAAAAACAGTCGTCGTCTTTTCCGGCGACGGCAGTATCCTCATGAACTGCCAGGAATTCGCGACCTTGTCGGAATACGGCATCGACGTAAAAGTCATCGTCTTACACAACGATACACTGGGAATGATCGTCCAGCTCCAGGATTTCTTTTATAATCGCCATTATTCACAATGTACCTTGAATAAGCGCAAAAACCTGCCCATGCTCGCCGAATCGCTGGGTGTCAAGGGATACGGCATCGAAAAACAAGACGATTTAATCCCCGTCCTGAAAGAGGCCTTCGCCCATAAAGGGCCGGCCCTGGTCGATATCCGCATCTCGCCGGAAGAACGGGTATACCCGACAGTTCCCGGCGGCAAAGCATTGAGTGATATGATTTTAGGAGGTGACGCCTGATGAGAAAACAGCATCTGGCTATCTTGTCCGATAATAAACCGGGCGTACTGACACACATTGCCGGACTGATCAGCCGCAAGGCCATCAACATCGAATCGTTGACAGCCGGCTATACGGAAGAACAGGATGTAACGCGTTTCAACATCGTCATCAGCATCGAAGACGATAAGGAATTGAAACAGACCATCAGCCAGCTGGCCAAACTCATCGACGTCATCAAAATCGTCAACCTCGATGAAGCGCCCTTCATCAGCTACGAACTGGCTATGATCAAGGTCCGCTACGACACGCCGCAAGTCCGCGACGAGCTGGCCAGCCTGGCCAATTTGTTCCACGCCAAAGTCGTCGATGTCAATCTGAATTCACTCATCCTCCGCGTCACGGGACGCGAAGACCACGTCAATGCTCTCATCAAAGTATTGTCACCCTATGAAATATTGGAAATCGCCCGGACCGGGACCATTTCCCTCTCACGAGGACTCGTACCCGTCAAGGCGATGTAAAAAAGAGGCTGTCGCATCGCGACAGCCCCTTTTTTTCTGTAGGGGCGCCCACGTGGGGCGCCCGTCCACGCAAATCGACCACGGAATGCTTACATATACCCGGCGGGCTCGCCCTCTACAGTGGTCCGTTTCAGCAACCGTCAGGCCATTCCTTGTAGTCATGGCCTGACGGGCTGAAAAGGCACGTGCGAGCCCCTACAAACTCCGTACTACAAACTATAAAGCAAAAGGGCCTCGCATGATGGCAGAAATATCCGTGTGTGTCTCTCTCGGCAAATAGGCTATAATTATGCTATAATAAATTATATTATATTTGAGGAAATGGAGTGAGGCGCATGGCAGCTATGGTCTTGACGACGGCTTGTTTTTTGCTGTCTATTCTGCCTCCGACGTGTATACAGTATCTCGCTTTCCGGCTGATTTTACAGGAGCCGCAGAAGACCCGCGTACGGCATAGTTACCTGGTCATTTACGTCATAGAAATCGTCCTCTTCATGGCTATCTTTCAGTTCGGCTGGCTGGAGTTCCGCTTCTTATCCTATAAGAAACTGCTCATGGCCTATTGGATCCCCTACTTCCTTGTATTTTCCTTTCTCGCCCGGCCTTATGCCTATCAGAACATCTTTGTCGCCGGCATGCAGGGCATCTGTACGACGACCTTCCACGTCCTGGCGATGAACCTGGTCCTGCTCTTTGTGCCGCGCAGTGACTTCTTTACCTATCTGCCCATCCATCTGGTACTGTATACGGCTTTGTATGTCCTCTTTTCCCCGCTGCTGCTGACTTTCTTCGACCGCCTCTTCCTGAAATACCGCTCGCTCCCATTACTGGCTTTTTGGAAATACTGCGCCTGGCTGCCCATCCTGCTGAGCATGTACTCTGGATTCTTATCCCTCAAAGACGGCCCGCTGTCCCAGGACTATCTCCTTCCCCGCATCTTCCACGCCTCGTCGGGCATCTTCATTGCCCTCATCATTTACATGGGCACCAAACTCATTGCCCAGCAGGTCGACTTACAGCGCCGGAATCATCTGCTCGCCGCCCAGATGAATGCCTTGAGCAACTATACGAGCCTCTTGCAGGACGCCCAGAAACGCATGTCCATCTTCCGCCACGACAGCCGCCATCAGCTGCTCTTATTATCGGAGCTCATCCATCAGGGTGACGATAAAGCAGCCCTGTCCTTCTTAAAGACCATAGATACGGAATTGACCCAGACCCAGCTTCAACAGTGGACAAAAAACCAAGCCATCAATACGGCTATTACGCCAGAGCTGGAAACACTGAAACAAGACGGAGTGAATATCATGGCCGATCTGCCGTTCCCCGTCTCCCTTCCCTTTGAAATCGCCTTAGGAGACCTTTTAGCCAAGGCCCTCAAAAGTTCAGAACAAGTCCTCCAGTCCCTGCCGAAAGACCAGCGCCTGCTCATCATCGGAACGTCGCCCATACACGGCGGCCTGCTGGTCTTCATCAAACATGCCGTATCGCCGGACATTCCGGACGATAAAAATGACCTGCTCCAGGAAGAACCGTACAGCCAGTTCGTACCTGAACTGAATACGTTTTCCCAGGCCTATGACGCGACGTTCCGCTATGACCTGCATGAACACCTGGCCAGCCTGTATTTGACGATTCCCTATCGGATTGATTGGAAGTGACATTCAGCTATGCTTTACGACATCGTGACCGTTTTTCTGATGACGACGGCCCTTTTGCCGCCGGCTATCCTCCAGTATTACGCCTTCGAGCCCTTGCTGAAGCATCGGCAGAAAGTCCTCGTCCTGGGCGGATATGCCGTCTTGTACCTCATGGAACTCATCTTTTTTCTCTATATGTTCGTCTGGGGTCCCTGGGAACACAGCTTCATCTTGTACAAAAAAATCTTCGTCATCGCCTGGATTCCCCATTTCCTCTGGGCTGTCGTGACTATCCGGCCTTATTTGTTCCGTCATCTCTACGTCTTTTCCGTCCGCGCGGCCTGTACCATCTTTGTCCACACCCTGCTGGCCCTGATCCTGCTGGCCATCTTTCACGGCGACAGCTCCCGGCCGGCCCTGTCAGCGGCCATCTATCCGGCTCAATGGCTGTTCTATATCGTCTGTTACATGGCCCTCATGCCCATGCTGCGCCGTTATTTCAACGAAGTCTTCGTGAAATACCGCCATCTGACGACGCACCGCTATTGGAAGTACATCAGCATGCTGCCGCTCTGCCTGCTGCTGGACATGTACTTCATCATGGCCCAATCGGACGTCCTCATCATGGACCAGATGCTCCTGCCCCGCAGCATCCTGCTCCTGGCTTTGATCATCATCGCCCAGAGCATCCGCACGGGCCTCCGTCAGACCGACCAGGCCCTGAAGATGTATGAACGGACGGAAAATATGACGGCCCAGATCGAAGCCAGCCGCGATTATACCCATTCCCTGCTGGAATCGCAGGAGCAGATGAAGGCGATTTACGCCAAAAGAAAGGCCTATCTGGATAAGCTGGAACAACTCATTTCGTCCCATCAGTCCCAAAAGGCCCTGCAAGTCATCGAGGAAATCGGTACCGAGCTGAATCAGACCAAGCGCAGGCAGTATTGCCAGAATCCCCTGGTCAACGCCGCCTTGTCGACGTATCTGACCAAAGCCGAAGCCCTGCACATGCCCATTACGGTCAAAGCCGTCATTCCCAAAGAAAACGCAGCCCTCAGCTCTGACCTGGCCATCGTCTTATCGAACCTCATCGAAAACGCCATCCATGCCAGCGAAAAGCAGCCCGACAGCCACCGCGCCCTGTCCCTGCTGACCATCTGCCAGGGTGACATTCTCAGTATCCTGGTCAAGAACCGCTTCGACGGGACGGTCGCCCTCGATGAAGACGGTCTGCCGACGACAAAGGCCAAAGGCCATGGCATCGGCATGAAATCACTGAGCCGCTTCCGCGACACCTATGACGCCAGCGTCCTCTGCACCTGTGAAGACGGCTGGTTCTCGACCTATATCCGCGTCCCCTGGGGCGAAGGCAGCCCGTCTTAGACGACGCCCGTACCGTCGAAAGCCGGGATGAAGGCGTCGCTGGCACTGTCCTTTTCCTGGACAAAGCCATCTTCAATGCCACTGTCGAAGAGATACTGTTCGGCTTCGTCGTACTCTTCGTCTGACAAGGGCCGGTTGATTTCGGGGTATTCCCCGGCCCGGCCGCAGGGCACATACTGACGCATTAAACTGAATAAGACCTGGCCGTCATCGAAATGGTCCCGCACCCAATCGATGACGGCTTTCGTGTTGTCCACACAGCCCGGCAGGATGAGGTGGCGGATGACGACGCCTTTCTGAAGGATGCCATCGTCGTCCATTTCGTAAGGGCCGACCTGGTCGTACATGCGCAGGATAGCTTCTGTTGCGACTTGCGGATAGTCTTCGGCCGCACTGTAGCGCTTGGCCAGCTTCGGGTCGAGGTATTTCAAATCGGGCAGATAAATCTGTACCTTGCCCTTGAAATCGTCAATCGTCTCCTGCGATTCATAACCGCCGCAGTTGTAGACGACAGGCACCGGCAGGGGGTCGGCCAGGCTCGCTAAGATGGCCTGTTTATACGGCGTCGGCGTGACCAGGTTGATATTATGTGCCCCCTGGGCGATGAGCCGGCCGTAAATTTCCCGCAGCTTATCCACCGTAATGGGCACGCCCGTCCCACCCATGGAAATGGTCGCGTTCTGACAAAAACAACAGCGCAGGTTGCAGCCTGTGAAAAAGACAGCTCCAGACCCGCGGCTGCCGCTGATACAGGGTTCTTCCCACTGATGCAGGGCCGCCCTGGCTACGACAGGCTGGAGCGGGCTGTGGCAAAAGCCGGGCATCTTTTTTTCATCCCAAAAGGCTGCGCGGACGACGCCGCAGCGGCGGGGACAGTCATTACAATAAGTTTCCATACTTTTCTATACCTCAGTCAAAAATTTTTCCGGGATTCAGGATATTCTTCGGGTCCCAGGCCTGCTTTACAGCCTTCATCAAGGCCAGTTCCACCGGATCCGTATACTTGGCGAACAGGGCCTTGCGGGCCTGACCGATGCCGTGTTCGCCGGAAATGGCGCCTCCCAGCTCATAAGCCGCCTGGCAGGCCTTATCTTCAAAGGCGGCGACTTTCTGCTTTTCATCTGCTTCATCGGCGAAGCCCCTGCGCAGAACATCGAGATGGATATTGCCGTCGCCGGCATGGCTGACACCGCGGAAGACGACCCCCAGCTGCCGGCCTAACACTTTCAACTGCTCCATAAAGGGCAGGAGCTGGTCCGGCGGGACGACAAAGTCTTCCATAGCCGCGACAGGACAATCGGCAGCCGAAGCCTCTGTAAAAGCCTTGCGGGCTTTCCACACTTTATCGGCATCGGCCATGAAGACATCGACAGCGCCCAGGCGGCGGCAGACTTCATCGACAGTGACGCAGTCATCATCGAGCGTTTCCTCCCGCGAGCTGTCGAGCTGGATGATCATGTAAGCACCGCCAGTCGGACAGGGCTGTTTTTCTTTGAGCCAGGTCTGGACGACATCGATGACATCGTAATCCATGAATTCCAGGCACGTCGGCGTAATCCCGGCCTTGGGCAGGGCCGTGACTAAAGCCAGCGCCCTTTCCGGCGATGGAAAGACCGCCAGTACGTGAGCTGTCGCCTTGGGCAGGGGCACGAGCTTCAAGGTCAGCTGGGTGATGATGCCCAAAGTCCCTTCGGAGCCGATGACGATTTTTTCCAGCGGATAGCCGGCCGTCATCTTGTGCAGCCGCTTGCCGAGCCGGGCAATCTGTCCGGTCGGCGTGACGACTTCGATGGCGTAGATCTGGTCCCGCGTCGTTCCGTATTTGACGGCCCGGTTGCCGCCGGCATTGGTCGCCCCATTGCCACCGATACAGCAGCAGTCGCCGCTGCAGGGGTCACCGGCATAGAGGAGCCCCCGCCTGCGGGCTTCTTCTTGGATCCGCGCCGTAATGACGCCGGCCTCGACGACCATGTACATGGCCTCTTCATTGATTTCCACAATGCGGTCCATCCGTTCCGTACTGACCATGATGCCGCCGCGGCGGTCAGCGACGGCACCCCCTTCCAGGCCGGTCCCGGTCCCCCTGGGGATGATGGGGATGACGGCGTCGTTAGCCAGGCGGACGACAGCTGCCAACTCTTCGGCCGACGCCGGCAGGACGACGGCATCGGGCAGACAGGCAGCCCCCGTCCCTTCATCCTGTCCATAAGGGATCCGTTTCCCTTCATCGGTCCAGACATATTTAGCTCCGACGATGGCTTCTAAGGCCGCGACGACGTCTGGTGTTACGTGATTATACTCCATGACTCACTTCTTTCTCAGGCCTCCTGCCCGAAGATAAATTTCAAATAACTTTCCTGGAACTGACGGTATTTCCGCTTGGCCAGAGGAATCTTATGGCCCTGGATCTCGATGTAATCGCTCTTGATAACGCGGATTGCCGACTGATTGACGATGTAGCCTTTCCCGGGCGATACGAACTGGCCCGGTGCCATAGCCTCCAGCGTATCCAAAAGGCTCGCCAGGGACTGCCGCGTTTCCAGTACCGAGTGGTCTGCCGTGTAGACCTGCTGGATGTGGCCATTGCTTTCAACATAGAGGATAGCATTGATTTCCTCGACCTGGATACCACCGCCGACGAGGCGGAAGATCATCTTGCCGCTGTGGCGCTGGCGGATGCTTTCCATGACCCGGTCCATGGCCTGGTCGAACTCTTTCTGCGTAAAGGGCTTGACCAGGTAATGGGCGGCCCGGACGGCAAAAGCTTCGACGGCGAATTCCTCACTCGTCGACAAGAAGACGATTTCGGCCCGGCTCTTCTGTTTGCGCATCTCGGCGGCAATGTCCGTCCCCAGCAGGCCGGGCATGCAGATATCCAGCAGGACGATATCGAAATTCCCTTTCTTTTCAAAAGCATCGACAAAATCCATGGCATTATTACAGGCAAAAACTTCTATCGGTTCCTTTTTATCGCGGAAATACTGTTGGACGGCTTTTTCAATGAGGTCCAACTGTTCCTGTAAATCATCACAAATTGCAATTCGTACCATCATGACGCCCCCTTCAATAAACGAGTATTCTACAAGTTTATTATATCACCAGATTCGTCTCAAGCCGTCCGATATATCACGAAACAGCGTATTTTTGACGCGTATAGACGTTCGCAGGGGCCAGGCGGCCTGCCAATGGATGAAGTAGGGGCGCCCACGTGGGGCGCCCGTCAGCATATACAGGAATCCCGTTATCACCACTTGGCGTGAGCGGGCTCGCCACGTGCGAGCCCCTACAAAAAAGGGACTGTCACACATGCGACAGCCCCTTTTCCTCCACTACAGCACGAGGCCCCGCAGGAGCGGTACGATCGTGAACTGGTACAATTTCAAAAAACCGAAGACACAGATACCGATGGATGCGCCGACGATGGCCCCGTTGATACGGATCCAGGCCAGGTCTTCGCCGACCTTGCTTTCCAGGAACTGGTTGAACCGCTTCTTGTCGAAGCCCGACAAGACGTCGCGGACAGCGACGGCGATGAGCGAGTGTTCGTGTTCCAGGATGACGTTGCAGGCCCGGCGTATCTGTTCATCGAGCCAGTCTTTGATTTCCGGATAGGACCGGCAGTATTCCAGGTAATGGATGAACTGTTCTTCCAATAAATCCTTCAGTTCTTCCTTGCCCTGGTCTCCTTTGGTGAAATAGTCCTTGGCCGAGTTCTGCGTCGCCGTCAGCCACTGCTCGATGGGCAGGGAGTCGACGAACTGGTCCTGCCAGTTCTGGACCCCAAAGGCCAGCTGGCCGTTCATCGAATAAAGGAAGAGTTCCAGTTTGCGGCACAGCCATTCGCGCTGCTCCCCTTCGGCATGTTCCCACTGGTCGAGCCATTCGACGATGCCCAGCTTGATGTCACGGGCGATCTTATGGGTATCGACAATGCCCAGGACCTTGGTCAGGGTAATGCTGGACATGGATGAATGCTGCGATTCTTCGCGCCACTGGAGGATGAGTTTTTCCAGGAGACTGTCGAAGTCATCGCTGTTGACCAGTTCCCGCACCAGGCCGATGGCATCATTGAACATGTTGCTGTTCGGATCTTCCAGGAGGGAAATGAGGCGGTCCTGGAAAAAGCTGACCAGAGGCTGCTGTTTCAGGTACTTGCGGATATGCGAGGCAATGGATGCCTGAGTCCCGCCCTTCTGGGCGTAGCGGTAAGCCCGCTGAGCTACTTCATAGAGGACGCTGCGGAACTTTTCCCGGCCGTTCGGGCCGCGCAGCCAGCCGACGAGCTTGTCGATGAAGGAAATCTGATAGAGCTTATCCTGCCACATATTCGGCTGGAGCAGCTTTTCGGAAATGATTTTGGTCATGCTGTCGATGATTTGGTCGCGATGACGATAGAGCAGTTCCGTATGATACGGGAAGCCCAAGGGCTTTTCAAAGAGCGCCGTAACGGCGAACCAGTCGGCAATGCTGCCGATGAGGGCCGATTGGATGACGAAGAACAGCAGTTCTTCCCAGACCGAGACGTCATGCGTATACCACCAGAGGAAAATGGCGATGAAGCAGACGAAAGACAGGCCTAAAATCGTATTGGCACGCTGTCTGTATGTCATAAGATAGCCCCTCCCTTCACGGCGTACATGACCAGGTAAATGACGGCACCCAGGATGGCGCCGACGAGCGAACCGTTGACGCGGATCATCTGCAGGTCATACCAGACACTGTTTTCCAACTGTTCTGCCAGGTAGTTGCCGTCGTATTTCAGGATTTCCTGTTCCGCTGTCTTGCCGAACCAGACCTGGAGGCGCTTCAATTCACGGGCCACAAAGGCCAGGGCCTGGCGGTTCATGTGTTCCACCTGGTCCGGGCTCTGGCGCCACGATTCCAGTTTATTGATGACGTAGTTAGCTGCAACCTTGCAGACCCGCTTCTGCCGTTCCGGGTCCTGGACGTAGCGCTGCCAGGCTTCTTTCGTATCCGGCCGCGTGACCAGGCTGTTGTACATGCGGTTCTTATAGCTGTCGATGCGCTGGCGCCATTCGTCGTTGAATTCGATTTTTTCCGTCTGTTTCCACAAATAGCGCAGGGCCTGCTGGCGCTGGAGGGAATTGTCTTCCTTGGCTTCGGCTAAAAGATCCAGGCATTTCGTCTGCAAAAGGCCGGCGACGTGGTCCGGCTGGAAGACTTCCATCTTCAAAGCCGCCTTGATAGCCCAGCCGAGGAAGATATTATGCTTGGCGTACTGGCGCAGGGAAGCTTCGTAGATTTCACCGACATAGCGCTTCATCGTTTCGCTGCGCACGAGGTCTTCCAGGTTGAGGATCATGAAATCGAGGAAATCCTTCCCCGATTCACCGCGCAGGCCGATCTTGATGGCCTTGCTCATGATCGGTGCCAGGTCGACCTTCTCGATAGCCTGGCCGCCGATGCCGGCAAAAGCCTTGACGACGGTCTTCATATCGATGGTATACAAGAACGTATTGAGAATCTGACCGAAGACGCGTTCTGCCGACTGGAAGCCCTTTTCCGTATGGAGATAATCCAATGTCGCGCCCAGGATGGGATGATGTTTGAGGACGTTGTACATATTGGAAACGGTCAGGATTTCATATTCGATCATATGCCGGGCCATTTCGGCAATGCGTTCCTTACTATTCGGGATGAGGGCCGTCTTGAAGGAAATGCCCAGAGGCCGGCGGAACAGGGCCGTTACCGCATACCAGTCTGCCAGGCCGCCGATGAGGGCCGCGCCAGCCAGATGGGTCAGCAGTCCGCCAACAAAAAAGTCTTGGAAGGGGTACGCCAGAAGCAGGAGAACTGCCGCCGTAATCAGGATATAATTGGCAATCTGGCTGCGTCTGCCCCCGTGTGTATTACTTGCCATAATACCTCCTTACTGCCCGCCGATGACGACGTCGTCGCCATCATGCTGGGGAATCCACAAGGGCACGTCCGGATAGGCCTGTTTAAAAGCCGCCGACGGCGTCCAGGGCGTACCGAAATAATGCATGGGGATGAGGCATTTCGTGACCGAAACGTCTTTCAGGAAGCCCGTGACGCCCCATTCGCGGGCGCCTTCCAGGCGGGCGTCGACAGGGAAAAAGACGATGTCGACGGTCTTCCCGGCAAGGTGTTTCATTTCCCGGTCAAAGTTGCCCTTGGCTTCGGCATTGTTTTCATCCGTATCGCCGAGCCAATGCCACCAGTTCAAGTCTCCGGCATGGAAAATCTTCAAGCCGTCCGTTTCCACCAGGAAAGACCCGCCTTCATCGGTCGAGCCGTACTGAGTCACGGTCGTATCACCTAAAGGCAGCGTTTCGTACAACTTCATGGCATGGAACCGGTCTGCCGGGATATCCTTGAGGCGCACGTCTTCATTGACGATGTACTGGGCACCGCCAAACTGACCGATGCTGCGGTTGAAATGGTCTTCATGCCAATGGCTGACAAAGAACCACAACGGCTTCCTGCCGACCTGGCTGTAAGCCTTGACCGTTCCCGATGGATCCTTGTAGTAATCAAAGACCAGCACCTTGGAATCCGTCTCGACGGCAAAGCCGCTGTGATTCAGAAAGGTAATCTGTATGCTCATATAATAAACCTCCTTATCGGTTGATTGATCGCTATTGCATACTTTTTATTATACCATATATGCGCCGCCCGTGTACATGTTGCGGCACCAACGGTGCCGCAGCAGTTAGCCCTTAGCGGTTAGCAGTTAGTGTCTGATAGCGTTTTTCAGACACTAACCCCTAATCCCTAACTGCCAGTCCCTAAATAAAAAGACTGCCGCACAGTGATTGTGCGACAGTCCTTTGCAGAGGCTTTGGATCAGCCCTGATGGAATTCTACGCCCATAGCGCCTTTCGGATGTTTCCAGCTCTTAACGCCTTTGCCGCCGGAAATGACGCGGCACGTACCACATTCGAGGCAGCCTTCATGACTGAAGACCAGTTTGCCGTCATCATAGTGATACAGGTTAGCCGGACATGCCATGACTAAGCGTTTGATTTCTGCTTCGTCATGATAATCTTCGTTGATCTGGATATGAGATTCGTGTTCATCGGTCACGAACTTATCGAAACCCAGTTTATCGTCTACACTCATCTTTGCCATCTTACATCGCCTCCCAAGCTTTCTTACCTAAATCGAAGAGATTAGCCAAGCCGCCGTTGTTTGCCAAAACTGTCAGAGCAATCATGGGCAGAGCGACCGGTGCGCCGCCGTCTACTTTGTAGACCATGCCGGCAAATTCGTCGGCCATCTTCGGGAAATCGTTGAAGATAATGTGATCTTCCAAGAGGCCCGGCAGGTTCTGATACTGTTTCATGAGCTTCATGATGAAGCTTTCTTCTAACAAGGTCTTGTAAACCGAGAGGCTTTCAGCCGAGAAGTCGTTGCGGTTCTTCGCTTTGATGACGGCTTCGCCAGCCAGACGGCCCGATTCGATAGCCAGGTCCATGCCGCGGACGGTATAGCCCAGGTTGACGACCATAGCGGCTGCATCGCCAGCGACGAGGACGCCGTCACGGACGAGTTCCGGCATCATCTTGAGGCCGCCTTCGGTAACGAGGTGAGCCGAATATTCTTTCAGTTTCCCGCCTTTGATGAAGGGAGCAATAGCCGGATGAGCTTTCATGCGTTCAACCATGTCCGGTACGCTGACATCGACGCGGCCGATATCGCTGATGGTCGTAACGATGCCCAGGGACAGGCTGTCTTTATTGGTGTAAATGAAGCCGCCGCCGAGGTTGCCGCCCGTCGGATCGCCAGCCATCATCCAGGCTGCGCCGTCGTCGCCGCTCAAACCGAAGCGTTCGTTGATGACGTCTTCACCGAGTTCGATGACTTCTTTGACGCCGACTGCAACGTCTTTCTGTTCCAGTTCTTTCTTCATGCCGATCTGCTGTGCCAGCAGGGAGTTGACGCCATCTGCCAGGATGACGACATCAGCGTCGAATTCTTCGCCGCCCGTCATGACACCGATGACCTTGCCGTCTTCGACGACCAGTTCATCGACGAGGAAGCCTTCTGTCAGCATGACGCCGGCTTCTTCGGCTTTATCGGCCAACCATTTATCGAATTTAGAACGCAGTACCGAGTAGGACGGATATTTGAGGTTTTCCAGTTTATCCGAACCATACTGGAAGCTCAGTGCGCCGCCTTCTGTCATGAGCGACAGGCGTTCCTGCGTGATCTTACGTTCAATCGGAGCTTCTGCTGCGAAATTCGGAATCAGTTTTTCCAAGCTGTGTCCATAGAGACGGCCGCCGCTGGAGTTCTTGGAACCGCAGAATTTACCGCGCTCCACCATCATAACATCCAAACCAGCTCTGGCCATTGTCAAGGCTGCAGCAGAACCAGCTAAACCGCCGCCAACCACGATGGCATCAAATTTTTCTTCACTACTCATGTTCTTACCCTCCTTAACCATACGGTTTGCTATCTTAATTTCCGTTCGTATCTATCGTAACGTAATGTAAGTCCTTTTTCATAATCCTTCATTCGACCGCAGGCTTCTTCCCCTTGTGGAGCACGCAGGCCCCAAATAAGCGGCTTTTCATCTGCCTGTCAATCAATCCGGCTTGTCCAAACAAGTCCAGGAGCTCCTTCTTCCTGAGAAAATCCTGCGTCGACTGCCACAGCCAGGTGTATTCCTGCCGATGGCGGAAGCCGCCGCCCAGGAAGGGCATGACATACCGGAAGTACACCGAATAAAAGGGCCGGATGACCAGAGAATCGGGGACAAAGGAGTCGAGACAATATACCCAGCCGCCGGGAACGACGACGCGGGTCATTTCCTGCAGGACGCGCAGGTAGTCCGATGTGTTGCGAAGCCCGAAGGAGATACAGGCTGCCGAAAAGGTATTATCCTCAAAAGGCAGGTTCATGGCATCACCTTCCTGCCAGGTAACGTTAGCAAGCGGCGCGCCTTTTTTGCGGGCTACGTCGAGCATCGCCGACGAAAAATCGAGGCCTGTGACCTTGAGATCCGGCCGGTGCGCTGCCAGGGAAATAGCGATGTCCCCAGTGCCACTGCACACATCCAGGACACGGCTGCCCTTCGCTGCCTGCTCACAGACAGCTTCGATGAGGCAGTCTTTCCAACGGCTTTCCATGCCGAGACTGATGCGCCCGTTGGCGCGGTCATAGGTCTGGGAAATCTGCTGGAATACATGATATACCTTCTCCCGTTTTGAGAGTTCAGCCAAAAGTACCACCTCCGAAGAGGACCATCGCGAGTGCTAACAGATAGGCCCCGTTGCCAAAGAGATTGGCAGCGATGATGCCTTTCATCTGTTTCACCCGCCCCTGCGGTTCCAGGGGCGAACGAAGCAGATTGACAAAGGTATGTCGGGCAACCACGATGAAGAAAGCCGGGCTGATGAGGCCCCACCAGCCGGTATACCATACGGGCAGGATGCAGATGAGTGCCATCCAGAGCCATACGGCAGCCCGGTACAGGCGGACAGCCTTAGTCCTTCCCAGAAGTGCCGGTAAGGTCCGGCGCTTGGCCTGCCTGTCCTTTTCGATATCACTCGTATTGTTGGTCATCATGATGAGACCGATACTGATGATGAAGGGCAGGGCAGCAGGCAAAACGGAAAAATCGAAGGCACTGCTTACGGCGGCGACGATTCCCATGGGGATGAGGCCGCCCATGACGAAGCCCGAAACGAACTCGCCAATCGGCAGATAGGATATCGGCAGGATACCACCGGAATAGGTCCATACGGCGATGGCTCCGATGACGCCGATGATCAGCGGCGCCGGTCCGGCTGTGACCAGTGCCGGCAAAGCCAGGAGTCCGGCTACGGCTAAGTAACCAAGGCCCAGGGCCAATGCCTGTCCAGGCTTGATGTTTTCGTATACCAGGACGGCGTCGCTAACTTCGACGTTGTCGTCGGCAGTGTCCGTGCCTTTTACAAAATCAAAATAATCATTCAGCGTATTGACGGCGGACTGCATGAAGACGCAGGCCCAAAAGAGGGTGATGGCCAGCGTCCCCGTCAAGGGGTAGCCTTTCAGGAGGCAATACAGTTCACCGAATACGGCGGGATACACAGAAGCCAGCCAGGTGTGCGGTGCAGCCAGGCGAACGGCCAGCTTAGGCGTCAAACAACGTTGCTGTTCCATTCACACGGCCCCCAGCTTACGTACAATCTTGCCGAGCTGCAGGGAAATGTCACTCGACGGCAGGGCTTCGAGGATCTCTTCGGCCCGTTTCTGGTAGGTGTGGATCTGATTCCAGGCGCCTTCCATGCCGCCCAGGGCGGCGACGATTTCTTCCATGCGGCAGATATCCGCATGGGTCAGCGTCCCTTCGGCGCTCCGTTCCATATAGGGATGGAGGAGCCGGCGGCCGCCGGGCTGTTCCCGTGCCAGGAGGACCGGCAGGGTGTAGATCCCTTCGCGGAAATCCTGGTGGGCTTTCTTGCCAATCATCGAACTATCGGGTACGAAGTCGAGGAGATCGTCGCGCATCTGGAACATAAATCCCAGACATTCGCCGAAGGACTCGAGCATCCGCGATACCCGTTCATCACAGCCGCTTTCCATCGCGCCGATGCGGCAGCAGGCGCGGAACAGGGCGACGGTCTTGCCGTGGATGTTCTGCAGGTATTGGTCAATGGTGACGTCCTCTTTGTAGCGGCACATGGCCTGGCCGATTTCGCCGGCACACATTTCCTCTACAGCCTGGGCGATGACCATGCCTGCCCGGTTCAATCCCTCGCGCATCAAGTAGAAGGTGATGCGGCTCATCAGGAAATCGCCGGCATAGACGGCTGCGTTCTTCCCGTACTTGCTCTGCACCGACGGCTTGCCGCGCCGGACCGGTGCATCGTCGACAACATCGTCATGAATCAGTGAGGCCAGATGGGTCATTTCCACTACGGCCGCCAGTTTATACAACCGCTCCCGCACATCGTCGCGGTCTGTTCCGAACGAGCCGGCCATCAGTACCAGGCGGGGACGTATCATCTTCCCCTGCGAAGAGGCTGCATCATCGAGGACGGCGCCAGTGGCCGTACCTTCGAAGGGATGCTGCGTATATAATTTTATATACTCTTTCACTCTGCGGACCTGGTCATCGCTGATACCGGCAAACAATTTGGGCATAAACTTCCGGGCGCTGTTTTCTAAGAGTGTCTGTTTTATCATCATGCTCTATTTACCTTTCCGGCCAACGTTATTGCCTATTTTTTTTCGCGTTTTTCAACGACGATCTGTGCTGTGTGTTTAACCTGAATATTGTTCAAGCCGCGAGCATCGAGGCCGCCACGGATCTGGAGCAAGCAGCCCGGGCAGTCGACAGCGACGACATCTGCGCCAGAAGCGACGATGTTGTTAATCTTTTCTTCGAGGATCGGAGCCGACATTTCAGGGAATTTAACGGAGTAAGAACCACCGAAGCCGCAGCATTTATCGCAGTCGTGCATTTCGATGAGTTCGACGCCCTTGGTAGCTTTCAAGAGTTCACGCTGTTCCTTGGTAACGCCGAGGTAACGGTTCAAGTGGCAGGAATCGTGATAGGTGACCTTCATCGGTACGCCATCGCCAGTATCCGGCAAGCCGCCGAGCATGGAAACGAGTTTGCAGAAGTCGAAAGTCTTGCTGCGGAGTTCTTCTGCTTTCTTGAGCATTTCCGGATCGTCCTTGAAGAAGTCGACGTAATCGCGAAGTGCATGCGTACAAGTCGGGCAAGCCGATACGATGTAATCGTATTTTTCAGCTTCCATAGCGTTCAAGTTCAATTCAGCTGCTTTCTTAGCGTTTTCAGCATCGCCCATGTAGGTAGCCGGAGCACCGCAGCAAGCCTGGCCAAGCGGCATTTCTACGATATAGCCAATCATGTTGAGGGCTTTGACGACGTCCGTTGCGATGTCGACATAGACGAAGTCGAGCAGGCAGCCTGTAAAGATAGCAATCTTACCTTTCGGGTTGGGAACGTCCTGTTTGATCGTCGGCAGGATGTCGCGGAACGGCTGCGGAGCAATGCTCGGCAGGCTGCGGCCTGCTGTCAGACCGGACAAGAACATCGGCAGATGACGGATCATCGGCTGACCTTTGGTGATCATGCCCTGAGCGACCGAAGCGATACGCAGCATGGAGTGGAAGAGATGACGGTCAGCAACCGTATCGAGGCAGAATTTATGGACCGGATTGAGGCCATCCTGCTGTGCGTACTGGGTACGGAGTTTGAGGATCATGCCGGCAATATCGAGTTTGCCGCCGCAGACCGTGTTACACGTACCGCACTGGAGACAGATGTTCTGGATATCTTTACCACGATCACGGCTCGTCAGGAAGCTCGTGAGCAGGGTGCCGATACCGCCGGTGTAAATCTTGCCGCCATATACGTGGCCGCCGACGAGGCGGAAGGCCGGACATACATTCAGGCAGGCTGCGCAGCGGATGCAGCAGAAGATATCTTTGTAATCTTCACTGGCCATGATCTTACGGCGTTCCGGCGTATCGAGGATGATCATATGGAAGTTCTTGTCTTCCTTGGTATCCTTTTCCGGATCCGTAACGACTTTCGTAGCGCCCGTATAGAAGGAGAGGTATGCCGTGATATTCTGGGCTGTACCATTACGAGGCAGTACCTTGAAGATGTAGCGGATATCGCTCATCTTAGCGACGAATTTTTCAATACCAAAGATGTATAAGTGCGTTTTCGGAAGGGTTGCGACCATACGGCCGTTGCCTTCATTCGTCATGGTAATGACTGTCCCCGTTTCAGCGACAGCGACGTTAGCACCGGAAACCCCCATTTCAGCGCTGAGGAATTTCGGACGCATGACTTTACGGGATGTGACGACTTCTTTTGCGATGACCGGTTCTTCCGGTTTCTTCGTATACGATTCAAAGAGGTCAGCGACATCTTCTTTAGAATAATGAATAGCCGGCATAACCATGTGGGACGGCGTATCCCCAGCGATGGAGTTGATGAATTCACCCAAGTCCGTTTCCTGTGCTGTGATACCAGCTTTTTCATAATTCTGGTTGAAGTGCATTTCTTCGGATGCCATGGATTTCGATTTAACGCAAAGTTTGACGTTGTTGTCTTTCGCCAGTTTCAAAGCATAGTCCATAGCTTCATCGGTCGAATGGGCGACGAATACGTGAGCCCCGTTGGCTTCGGCATTCTTGATGAATTCGGCCATGACTTCATCCAGATGGTCACGAGCATAGGATTTGACTTCATGGACTTTATCACGGAGTGCTTCGAAGTCATATCCTTTGTAAACTTTCGCACGGTTGCCAGGATAGGCCGTCGTAAATTTCTTTAACGCCTTCTGCAAAGGCGCATTATCCATGGCGCGCTCGATTTCTTGCTTCAGTAATTCGTTAGACATGTGCTGTTCCCTCCCTTACGCATCTTCTACGACGATGACCGAATACTGACGCGGGCCATGAACCCCTACAGTACCGACACATTCGATATCAGCTGTCCGGCTCGGGCCGGTGATGATACCAGCGAATTTCGGGAACGGTTTCGTTTCGGCCATGATGTCGATCATGTCATCGAAAGTATCAACGATCTTAGAAAGTTTGACGATGCCGACATAGACGTCCGATACCGTTTCAACGATACGACAGTCGATGTCGTCCTTCATCTGGACAATGGAGCCTAAGTTAGCGATGCCGTAATCAGCTTCGGTGACGCCGCCTTTGTCGTCCGGGGCATTCTTGCGGAAGTGATCCGTATCCACTTTGATGCCTGCGGCTTTCAATGCGTCTACAGCGCCGATTTCTTTCAGGAGCGGCGTTTCAACGAGGGCAACTTCATGTGTGTCCTTGTCCTGGAAAATTTTGGTGAGAGTTGCAGCAACGTCTGCTTTTTTGGCGATATAACTTTCGCCGTTGACGCCGGTCAACCCTTTCTGGAATGTTTCATACAATTCTGTCTTTTCCATTTTCACACCTCTTTACTTATAAATCACAACTACAACGAATACTATGAAGTAAAGTATTTAACATAAGTATACCATTTCATGCGCAAAGTGCAATAAGCATAGAAAATTGAGTAATACAAAATGAGAAACCTTGAATGGCTGCCTATGCATTTTTGTTATATGTCCATTCATTACTAATATGGTGTTCTTTTAGTGTTCCATGCTTTCTATCAATAACGCTTTCAGTAAAATGGCTTGTTTTCGCCATATATTTCGTTTAACCACGCTAAAGGATGTGTTTTTGTAATGATATTTTTAGATTTTTAAAATTACTTTATATCATATTAAGCTCATTTTGCTTTACATTCTACGATTGATTGTAGAGAATACAACTCATGTCTACTAAACATGGATATTGTATGCAGACAAATTTAATCAAAATAATGAGTCTTTATGAAAACATCGTTCATCGCAGGCCGTTCGTCGTAGGTCGAAAAAAACAAAAGCCCTGGTTACGACGAACGATGAACGAAAAACGGCAAAGCCCTTAAAAGCCCTTATATGGATATATAAAGAACGTGATTCTATCGCCCTTTTTGAATAAGATACCAATTTTGTCATCTTTTTACAATTTTTCTATTGACAAACGACCTGTGAAGGGGTATCATGTGTTCAACACGAAAACAAAAATGCAATGACCAAAACAAGTACACACAGGATAACGGCACAGAGAGTAAGGGCCACCGGCTGAAAGCCCCTATCGAAGTTGAATGTGATGGAATGCCTTTGGGAGCAGGATGATTGAACGTAAGTAGGTCATCCCGGTTGCCGCCGTTACGGGTATTGAGTGGCAGTCAAAAGACTGCAATCAGAGTGGAACCACGGACCACCGTCTCTGTATGACGGCAGGTCTTTTTTTATTTACTTTTTTACGACACAGGAGGGCGCTACGCCATGTTCAAATCACTTCGCAACGACATTCGCGTCATCAAGGACCGCGATCCAGCCGCTAAGAACACGCTGGAAGTCTTGCTCTGCTATTCCGGCCTTCATGCCATCTGGGCCCATCGCCTGGCCCACTTCTTCTACAAGCATCAGTGGTTCGTCACGGCACGCCTCATTTCCACGATTTCCCGCTTCTTCACGGGCATTGAGATCCATCCCGGCGCCCAGATTGGCGAAGGCCTGTTCATCGACCATGGCATGGGCATCGTCATCGGAGAAACGACGGTCATCGGCAACAACGTGTCCCTCTACCAGGGTGTCACCCTCGGCGGGACGGGTAAGGAAAAAGGCAAACGCCATCCGACCATCGGAGACTACGTCGTCGTCGCCTGCGGCGCCAAAGTCCTCGGTTCCTTTACCGTCGGTGAAGGCGCAAAAATCGGCGCCGGTTCCGTCGTCCTCAAAGAAGTGCCGCCGTACTCAACAGTCGTCGGCATCCCGGGCCGCGTCGTCGTTCAGCAGGGCAAACGCATCAAAGCCAGCCACAGTGAACGCGATGTCGATCTCAACCACAACCGCCTGCCCGACCCCATCGAAGACCAGATCGTCGCACTGCAGCATCAGGTAGCCATCCTGCAGCGCCGCATCGAAATGATGGACCAGCAGCATGACGAACGCTGCGCCGGCAAGATGCGGCCATTGAAATAATAACCTTCGCTGTCACCCTGTACGAAAATAAAAAATTCCCGTGCAGGTGTACATAAAATCTATACCCATTTGGTATACCTTATTATACTTCAACATATTTTTGCATTCATCGGGGGATGAATCATAGGAAAAGGAGAGATTCTCATGAGCAAAATCTACACATCTATGTTACAGTTGATCGGCAACACACCGTTATTGAAACCGGAACGTTACAACAGCGCCGCTGGCGTAGCTGCCAACCTTTTGGTCAAACTCGATGCTTTCAACCCGGCCGGCTCTGCCAAAGACCGTATCGCCAAAGCCATGATCGAAGACGCTGAAAAGAAAGGTATCCTCAAAAAAGGCTCGGTCATCATCGAACCGACCAGCGGCAATACCGGCATCGGCCTGGCTGCCGTCGCTGCTGCCAAAGGCTACCGCGCCATCTTCACCATGCCGGAAACCATGTCTATCGAACGCCGCAACCTTATTTCCGCTTATGGCGCTGAAATCGTCCTCACACCGGGCAAGACCGGCATGAAAGGCGCTGTCGACAAAGCCAACGAATTGGCCAAAGAAATCCCGGATTCCTTCATTCCCGGCCAGTTCACCAACCCGGTCAATCCGGAAATCCATCGCTTGACGACAGGCCCGGAAATCTATAAAGATACAGACGGCGCTGTCGACATCTTCTTAGCCGGTGTCGGCACAGGCGGCACGCTCTCCGGCGTCGGCCAGTACCTCAAAGAAAAGAAACCGTCCGTCCAGATCATCGCTATCGAACCGAAAGATTCGCCGCTCCTCTCCGAAGGCCATGCAGGCCCGCACAAACTCCAGGGCATCGGCGCAAACTTCGTCCCGGAAACACTGGACACCAAGATTTACGACGAAGTCTTCACGGTCACGACCGAACAGGCTTATGAAACGGCTCAGAAATTCACCGAATCCGAAGGCCTCCTCATCGGTATCTCCGGCGGTGCTGCCCTCTATGCCGCATCGGAAGTTGCCAAACGTCCGGAAAACGCCGGCAAGACCATCGTAGCCTTCCTGCCGGATAACGGCGACCGTTACCTCACGACGCCGGGCTTCATCCAGCAGAAAACAAAATAAATAGACCATCCTCCAACCAATACATGAAAAAGAGGCTGTCGCATTAAGACAGCCTCTTTTTACGTTGATCGTAGGTCGTTCATCGTTTGTCGTATGGGATTAAAAATATCAATCCATCGCGATGAACGATGAACTACGAACGAAAAACTTTTAAGTTGAAGGGGCCTCGCATGATGGCAAAAACCTTCGTGCGACAGCCCCTTTTAGCAGTTAGCAGTTAGCTGTTAGCGGCTAGCCGCTAGCCCCTGACTGCCAAAAAAGGCGCTGTCTTCATGCGACAGCGCCTTTTTCAGTATATGTAAGAGGGAATATTGGTACCGATGCTTATTCTTTGCCCATATCGCGGCTGGCCACGATATCTACGCCGAGGCCCAGGATATCTTTGACGACGACGTCGCCTGTATGGACCGGAGCTTTGACTTCGACGCTGCGCAGGGCGGCTGCACAGTCGAGGATTTTGCCTTTCGGCAGGGTCGTCTTGGATACGACCGGCAGGAGCGGCAGTTCGCCGCCTTCGATGCGGACCGTCGAGGTCAGCATGCGCTGCGGGTCCGTCAATTCCTGATGGGCATATTTTTCACCGCGCGGGCAGGTATTGCCCGTAACTTTCGTAACTTTACCGTCTTCCAGGGTAACAGTAAGCAGGCAGCCCAGCGGGCAGTTGATGCAGTTCAGTTGTTTCGTTTCTACACTCATGTTATGCTTCCTCCTTTACGGAAACGGTCCAATCCGCATGATGGCCTTTGGCTTTTTCAGCCGGTACGTTGACGGCGATCATTTCACTCGGTTTGGCGACGGGGAGGACTTTCGTCAGCAGCGTATCGTCACCGCTCTTGACAGTGAGGCGGACTTTCTTCATCGGTTTGCGGACACGCATGAACAAACGGATGGTTTCGCCTTCTGCCGTAGCACGGACGTGCTGGGGGACGCAGGTGCGGACTTCGTCGATAGCTTCGACTTTGACATCGGCTACGTCTTCCGGCAGCTGTTCCTGAGCTTTGAGGGCAGCGTATTTGCCGGCGATTTCAGCTTCTTCCGATACGAAGTCTACCAAATCATGGACGTGAACGACGTTGCCGGCTGCAAAGATGCCGGGGATGCTCGTTTCACGGTGCTGGTCGACAATCGGACCATTGGTGAGCGGATGCATAGCCAGTCCCAAGCCGCGGGATAATTCATTTTCCGGAATCAGGCCGACGGACAAGAGCAGCGTATCGCAGTCGATATCGAATTCCGTGCCCGGAATGGGTTTCATATGGTCGTCGACTTTGGCTGCCGTAATGCCGTTGACCCGGTCTTTGCCGTGGATGGCCGTGATGGTATGCGACAGATACAAAGGAATATCATAGTCGTATAAACATTGTACCATATTACGGGTCAAGCCGTTCGAGAAGGGGCAGATTTCCAGGACAGCCTGGACTTTACAGCCTTCCAGGGTCATACGGCGGGCCATGATGAGGCCGATATCGCCGCTGCCGAGGATGACGATTTTCTTGCCAGGCAGATAGCCTTCCATGTTGACCATGCGCTGAGCTGCGCCGGCCGTGAAGACGCCAGCCGGACGATAGCCCGGGATGCGGATGGCACCGCGTGTACGTTCACGGCAGCCCATGGTAAGGATGATTGTCTTGCCCTGGACTTTCATCAGGCCGTGAGCCGGGCTGACGGCCGTAACCGTCTTGTCGGGATTGACGCTGAGGACCATGGTGTCGACGAGGATTTCGATTTCCGGTTTATCCTTGACCAGGTCATAGCAGCGCTGTGCATAGCCCGGGCCGGTCAGTTCTTCTTTGAAATGATGGAGGCCGAAGCCGTTGTGGATACACTGCTGGAGGATACCGCCAGCTTCGCGGTCACGTTCAAGGACGAGGATTTTTTTAGCGCCGTTCTGCCAAGCGCTGTAGGCAGCGGATAAGCCTGCCGGGCCGCCGCCAACGATGATAATATCATAAAGTTGTTCACCCATTATGCTTTACCTCCGCTTTCTTTATTGTAGAACATGTAAGAATTACGCATTTCTTTCCGTACTTCCGTAACGGGGATGTTCAATTCACGGGACAAAATCTGTGTAACACGAGGTCCGCAGAAGCCACCCTGGCAGCGGCCCATGCCGGCACGCGTGCGGCGTTTGACACCGTCAACCGTGCGGGCACCGACGGGGCGATGGATAGCATCGACGATTTCCCCTTCCGTAATCGTTTCGCAACGACAGATGACGCGGCCATAACGGGGGTCTTTCGCGATGAGTGCTTTCTGATCAGCTTCAGCCATCATGCGGAAGCAGGGCTGAGCCGGGCGGCCTTTCTTGTAGTCCGTCTTGGCGGCAGCGCCAGTTTCAGCGACGATGCCATCGACGAGGTACTTGGCAATAGCCGGAGCCGAAGTCAGGCCAGGAGACTGGATGCCGGCAGCCTGGATGAGGCCTTTCGTCTTTTCCGACGGGCCGAGGATAAAGTCGCCCGTGCTGGATACGGCGCGGACGCCGGCAAATTCAGTAATCGTAGCGCCGACAGGGATGTTCGGTACCAGACGGCGGGCTTTGTCCAGGATTTCATCCATGCCCGGAATGGTAACTGCCGTATCATCTTTTTCTTCATCCGGCATATCCTGGGCATTCGGGCCGACGAAGACGTTGCCATGTGTCGTCGCGCAGACCAGGATGCCTTTGCCCATTTTCGTCGGAGTCGGGAAAATCGGCGAGTAAACGAGGTCTTTCTGAGCCGTTTTATCAAAGAGGATGTATTCGCCGCGGCGCGGATGGATCTTAAAGGTATCATCCCCGGCCAGGCGGCTGATTTCGTCGGCATGGACGCCGGCGGCATTGATGACGTATTTCGTTTCGATAGTACCCTTGTCCGTTTCAACGGCTTTGACGGCGCCGTTTTCTACGGTAATGCCCGTGACTTGACATTCACGGATGACTTCAGCGCCGTTGATGACAGCATTTTCAGCAAAAGCCAGGGCCAGGCCGAAGGGCCAGCAGATACCGGCTGTCGGAGCCCAAAGTGCGCCTTTGATGTCCTTGCTGACATTCGGTTCCTCCTTGCGCATTTCATCGCCGCTGACGATTTTCAATCCGGGAACGCCATTGGCATTGCCCCGTTCGAGGAGTTCCTTGAGGACGGCCATCTGTTCATCATCGATAGCGGCTACATACGAGCCAGACCAGCGGATGTCCAGATCCAATTCGTCTTTCAATTCATGATACATTGCATTGCCTGCGACATTCATGCGGGCTTTCATGCTGCCCGTAGGTGCATCGAAACCTGCGTGAAGGATGGCACTGTTGGCCTTTGTCGTGCCGGCAGCCAGTTCCGGTTCCTGTTCAACCAGGACTGCACGAAGATTGTACTTTGCCAATTCGTGCAAAATGGCTGTGCCGGTAATACCGCCGCCAATTACGACGACATCTGCTTGTTTTGTCATGTTCACAACCTCTTTCTCTCTAAATACCAAGTATCACTATCTTTGATGCCCTTATTATATCCGTTTGTGAAAATAATTGCAATAGTATTTTTACATATTTTCACATAGCTGACTTATACTATTTTTTCATGCAAAAACATAGGAATATTACCTTTAATTAAGTATGAAATTTTGTTCAAAATAAATAAGCAAATTTGTAATTTAGGGTAAAGCATAGGCGCTGTCATGAAGACAGCGCCTATGTCGTTCGTCGTAGGTCGTTCATCGTTCGTCGTATGAGATTAAAAAACAACAATCCGTCACGATGAACGATGAACAAGGAACGACGAACGAAAAATATTAGAAGACATTCAATGCCATGGCTACGACATAGGCTGCAAAAGCACCAGCCAGCGGGCCAAAGACAGGTACCCAGGCATAAGCCCAGTCCGAGCCGCCTTTACCAGCAATCGGCAGGATAGCATGGGCAATACGCGGACCCAGGTCTCGAGCAGGGTTCATGGCGTATCCAGTGGGTCCGCCAAGGCTCATGCCCAGAGCCCAGATGAGGATACCGACGATATACGGGCCGACTCCGGGAGGAATGGCACCGACTTTATTGGAGAAAATCATCCAGATGATGAACATCAGGAAGAACGTCGCAATGAATTCGCAAAGGAAGTTGGCCGGATAGTTGCGGATAGCCGGAGCCGTACAGAAGATACCGAGTTTCGCCGATTTATCTTCCGTTTCAGCCCAATGCGGCAAGTAAGCCAGCCAGACGATAGCTGCGCCGAGGATACCGCCCAGGATCTGAGCGATGGACGTAGCGAAGAACTGGGGGACGCTGTAAATCCCGATCATGGTCTTACCCAAGGTAACGGCCGGGTTCAGGTCGCCCTGAGGAGCGCCTAAGGTCGTTGCCGTGTAAACGCCGAGGGTTACGGCGAAACCCCATGCTGCGGTGATGCAAATCCAGCCGCCGTTCTGGCCTTTCGATTTGGTCAGCGTGTTGCAGGCGCAAACGCCGGCCCCGAAGACGATGAGGACCATCGTCCCAAGAAATTCTCCTAATAAGTTGTCAAACATCATGATGCTAGCACCTCTCTCTTAGTCTTCATCACTGAGCCAGTGCATAGCGTGTTTGACAGCTTTGCGCCAGCCTTTGTAATATCCTGCTGCTTTTTCAGGATCCATGGTCGGTTCAAAACGATGCTGAAGTTTCCAGCTCGATACAAGGTCTTCTTTGGAATCCCAGACGCCAACAGCCAGGCCAGCCAGATAAGCGGCACCGAGAGCCGTCGTTTCAATGACCTGCGGACGATCGACAGGAACGCCGAGGATATCGGCCTGGAACTGCATGAGCATATTGTTGGCAACAGCGCCGCCGTCGACTTTGAGGGCAGCCAGCTTGATGCCAGAGTCCGCTTCCATAGCACCGAGGACGTCTTTCGTCTGGTAAGCCATGGAATCGAGAGTTGCACGGACGATGTGAGACTTCTTGGTGCCGCGCGTGATACCGATGATCAGGCCGCGGGCATCCATATCCCAGTAAGGAGCGCCGAGGCCGACGAAAGCCGGTACAACATAGACGCCGTCCGAATCGGGAACGCGTTTAGCGACCCATTCCGAATCAGGAGCCGTATCGATGAGGCGCAGACCGTCGCGGAGCCACTGGATAGCCGAACCGGCGACGAAGATAGAACCTTCCAGGGCATATTCGACTTTGCCGTCGAGGCCCCAGGCGATGGTCGTGACCAGGCCATTTTTGGAAGGAATCGGCGTCGTGCCCGTGTTCATGAGCATGAAGCAGCCTGTCCCGTAGGTATTCTTAGCCATGCCCGGTTCATAACAGGTCTGGCCGAAGAGGGCTGCCTGCTGGTCACCGGCGATACCGGCAATGTTGACCGGGCCGCCGAGGATAGCCGGATCCGTGCAGCCATAGACTTCGCTGGACGGGCGTACTTCCGGGAGCATGCATTTAGGAACGGTTAAATATTCAAGAAGCTGGTCATCCCACTTCAGTTCTTTGATATTGAACATAAGTGTACGGGATGCGTTGGAATAGTCGGTAATATGGACTTCGCCGCCAGTCAGTTTCCAGACCAGCCAGCAATCGATGGTCCCGAAGAGGAGATCGCCTTTTTCGGCTTTTTCCCGGGCGCCTTCGACGTTGTCCAGGATCCATTTGACCTTCGTCCCGGAGAAGTAGGCATCGATGACCAGGCCTGTCTTTTGCTGGAATTCATCGACTAAGCCGCGGGCTTTGAGGTCTTCACAAATCGGAGCCGTCTGGCGGGACTGCCAAACGATGGCATTGTAAATCGGATCCCCTGTGTTCTTATCCCAGACGACCGTCGTTTCACGCTGATTGGTGATGCCGATAGCCGAGATTTCACTGGCCGTCATATTGGCCTGTTCCAAGGCTTCGCGCATGACTTCGACCATGCTGTGGAAAATTTCATTGGCGTCGTGTTCTACCCAGCCCGGTTTGGGGAAATACTGAGTGAATTCTTTCTGGCTGACGCTGACGATGTGCGATTCATTGTCGAAAATAATAGCGCGATTACTTGTGGTGCCGGCGTCCAGGGCCATGACATACTGCTTGTCTTGCATAATAACATTGCTCCTTTCATCAATTACACTGGTATTTTCTTTCGCTACCTGCATAGAGGATTTTCCGTAATTTCATGATACATCAGCCAGCACATTTTTTCAATAAAATATTTACATATTTTCACATTGCGTATAGCCGCCAGTAGGACTATAATTTTTATGCAAAATATAGTATACATAAAAAGTCCTGTTTCTGAATTTCTTTTCTATTTTACCTTGCATTTACATGAACAAAAATGCGATAATGAAAGAGAATATACTCGTATTCGCTACTATTTTTTCGCCAGAGGATTGCATTATTTTATATTCTTTATATTAAGGACGGATTCCTATGCAACATGATAAGAATAAACTAGCCATCAGCGCTGCCAAATTGTATTACCAGTCGGGCTTCAGTCAGGCTGAAATCGCCAAAGAGCTGCAACTGTCCCGCCCGTCAGTATCGCGGCTTTTACAGTACGCCAAGGACATGGGTTTCGTGCGCATCGAAATCTTCGACCCCATCGAAGACCAGAGCCAGCTGGCCCAAAAAGTCGCCGCCGCTTACGGCCTGCGCGATGTCTGCATCGCCAATGCCCCTATCGAAGACGAAGAAGAAGTCAAGAAATATATCGGCCAGCGCGGAGCTGCCTATATCAATGAAATCATCCAGGACGGGGACATCATCGGTGTCGGCTGGGGAACGACCCTGCACAGCCTGTCCCACCAGCTCATCCCCCATCCCCTGAAAGGCGCTCAGATTGTCCAGCTCGAAGGGGGCATCACCTTGTCGACGAGTGAAACCTTTGCTAATGAGATATTGGAAAAGTTTGCCAAGAACTACGAAACCATCGCCCAATATCTGCCCCTGCCGGTCCTCTTCGATTCCAAAGAAGTCAAGGAAATGGTCTACCGTGACCGTCACATCAAGCGCGTCCTGGAACTGGGCCGCAACGCCAACATCGCCATTTTCAGCGTCGGCACCGTCCGCGACAATGCCTTGTTCTTCCGCCTGGGCTATGCCGATGCCCAGGAAAAGACGTACCTCAAGAACCACGCCGTCGGCGATATCTGTTCCCGCTTCTTCGATAAAGATGGTAACATTTCCAGCCAGGAACTGAACGACCGCACGGTCGGCATCGCCCTCGACGACCTGCGCAACAAAGAATACAGCATCCTCCTGTCCGGCGGCGAAGGCAAAATCGCCAGCATCCGGGCAGCCTTAAAAGGAGGCTACGCCAACGTCCTCATCACCGACCAGTTCACCGCCAAGCGATTGCTGGAGAAGGTGTAAAAAAAAGGGCTTGTCGCACGACGACAAGCCCTTTAAAGTTGTTAGTGGCTAGCAGTTAGTTGTTAGCGGATGGCTTTAAATTTAAAGGTTTTCTCTGCAAACTACAAACTCTGTACTACAAACTATAAAGCAAACGGGGCCTCGCATGATGGCAAAAACCTTCGTGCGGCGGCCCCTACAAACCTGGGGTAAGGCCCGCTTACTAACCACTGGAAAGGGCGTCAGCCCTTTCCCTCACTCCCAGGCACTATCGGGCAGTTCGGTGATGCTGGCCCAGGCGTTGTTGATGGCGGCGGCCATCATTTTTTTGCCCGGCGGGTCGAGATGGAGCCCGTCCAGGGCCAGTTCGGTCTTGAGTTCGCCGTGGCTGTCGGCCATGCCCGGTGTGATGTCGATGTGGACCTGCGTATCGATGTAGTCGTTGACTTCGGCAATGGCACCGCGCCAATCATCGGCCGTATCCTGGTCGAAGGCGGCCTTGATGTTCCTCGGATTGAGCGGCGGAATGGTCAGGAAAACGGGCTTGATGCCATGGCTCAGGCATTTTTCCTTCAACGTCTGCAAGTCGCCGATGACTTCGCCTGCCGGTACGCCGGCGCGGAGGCTGTTAGAGCCGATGAGGATGATGACATACGACGGCTTGAAGGGCAGGACGTCGCGGTCGAAGCGTTCGACACCCATAGCGCTCGTATCGCCACTCTGAGCCAGGTTGATCGTCGGGAACATGAGATACGACGCATAACTGAAGTCCCAATCCGTTGGCGAATAGGAAATACTGCCGCCACCGTGGCTGATACTGTCACCAAAGATCGCGACGACGCCCTGTTCCGCTGCCGGATCCAGTTCAAAGGGCAGGGCATCGGAATAAACGCCGATAGGATTGCCTGCTCCGTCCAGAGCCAGGACGCGCCAGTAAAAAGGTTTATCGCCCATGCGGGCTTTCTGGTCATACTGCTGGGCATATTGCGGCGTATAGCTGTCGATGCGATGAATCGACGGGGCCGTGCCGTTCGGGTCTTCCGGCAAATCGTTGAGGATTTCCACTTCATACTTAGCCGCTCCCGGTACGGCAATCCAGTCATAGACCGGATAGAGCAGGGTCTGGCCCGGTCCCTGGTTAAAAAAGGACAAGGGCGTCGGCTTTTCCGTGAACGGCTGGAAAATATCGACATGAGCTTCTTCGATATCCGAGAATTCACTGACCGGACGGCCCTTCAAATCGAGGCCGCGGACACGCCAGTAAAAGACCTGCCCCAGGAAGGTATCGGGCAAATCCAGTTCCAGACCCGTCGTATAAGCCTTCTGGTCATCCATGAAGGGTTCGTACGACGTACTGACTTTGCCGTCATCGCCTTTTTCCTCTTCTTTCTGCAAGATCTGCACATCATACATGACGGCCCCGTCGACACGGCTCCAGCGCAGGATGGGATGGGCATCGGCCGGGTCCGTCGCCGGATAATGAAGGGTGACATGCGGTTTTTCCCGCAGCGCCGGCACATCATCACTATCGGTCGTCGCATGCTGCCGCGCTTCTTCCAGAGCCACATCGACACCGTGGGAGTCCGTCGATTGGCGGGCACCGGCAAAGATGCCGACACCCAGGGTCAGGGCCATGAGAGCCGTGATGAAAGCTAATTGTTTACGCATTCTTCTCCTTCTTTTCTTTCTTATAACCGTACTTCTGAGTCCAATCTTTATCTTTCTTCTGGATTTCCTTCTTGCTCAGCATGGCCGGTTTGGCTTCCAGCGCCGACTGGATATTCTTGACGATAGCCGGCTGATCGTCACCGTCAGCACAAGTCATGATGCGCAAATCATTGACGTAAACATCGTCACCGCGGGACGCTACGTTCCACGACGGCTGCTTCTTGTTCATCGTTTCCGTAACGACCTTGTCGTCTTTCGTCGCTTCGCCGTAAACATCATGCGTGGCCCGTGCCAGATTGCCTGCTACCAGGAACGCCCGGCGCCGCGATGAATACGTCCCGGCTGCAGCCGGCGTGACGACGGGCTGGGCATTGACATAGACCGTATTGCCGCCAACCTGGACGTGATTGCCCGACCACAAGGTCATGCGGCCGGCCAATTTTTCGATACGGCTCGACATCTGAGGATGGTTATTCGGGCTGATGACGCGCTTGAAGCCTTCCTGCCACAGTTCGCCGTACTGTTCATAGACGTACTGCATGGACGAAGCCGCGCCGCCGACATTGTAGGCCGTGTTCTTGAAAACGTTGAACCCCGTCGCATCAGCCTGTTTTTCCTGGTCCATGGTGACGAATTCATTGTCGATGTAATTGACAGCCACACTGCCCAGGAGGATATCGAGGACGTCGGCATTGCCGCCAAGGGACACGTCGATGAGCGTCGAAATGCCGATACTCTTGAGGACGCCGTTGATGGCATGGCGTTTTTCGCCGTGCTGCATTTCATGACACATGGTAAAGGCCAATTCGTCATCGTTGAGGGCATCGAGCATCCCTTTGTTGACAGAAATGACACCGCCAATCGTTTCAAAGGCGTTCAACTCTTTCGACGGATTGGCATAGACGTCGTAATTGCGCTTGATGAGGCCCGTCGCCACGAGATTGCGCTGGATATTTTCCAGGCGGTCGCTGTAGGCTTCATTGTCGACGACACCGGTCTTAGCCTGCGTATTAGCCAGCATCTGCTTCTGGTTGTTATTGTCCATCTGGAGCAGCTGCTGTTTGGCCAGGGCCATCGTCGCCGCCCCGTAGAGCAGGATCTGCGCCGTCGAGGCTGCCGAAGCAATGGCGACAGGCGCTACACAGAGGGATAAGCTGGCCACGATCGTTGTCAGCCATTTTTTCCATACTTTCATTTCAATCATCCTCTCTCATCCGTTACCGAACGCTGTTCACGGCAGAGCTGCTCCTTTTTCTCTTTCGTCCATTGCTTGATCTGCCATTCCCAATACATGGCCTCGTGTTTTGTAGGAAAACCCTGGCACCAGGCCAGGGTTACAGGGCGACGGGAACGGGTATACTTAGCCCCTCTGCCGTCATTGTGTGCTGCGACCCGGCGGGGCACATCCAGCGTCCAGCCCGTATATAACGACTGGTCGGCGCAGCGCACCATATACGTATAATATAACATGAAGCCCTTAAGCTTCTTCCGTAACGATTTTTACCGTGTTCAGGACAACATCTTCCAAGGGTTTATCCGAAAAATCAGTCTTGACCTTGCTGATACCTTCGACGACATCATAATCCTTGACGACCTTGCCGAAAATGGAATGATGATTCTGGAGCCACGGCGTCGGGACGACCGTCACGAAGAACTGCGAGCTGCCCGTATTGGGGCCGGCATTGGCCATAGCCAGGATGCCCGGTTCGCTGAAATCAAGGCCCGGACCGAATTCATCAGGAATCGTCTGTTTCGAGCCGCCGCAGCCCGTACCCGTCGGGTCGCCGCCCTGGATCATGAAATCAGCGATGATGCGATGGAAAATCGTACCATCATAAAAACCGGACTTTGCCAAATTCACAAAATTTTCGACCGTAATCGGCGCCTTGTCCGCAAAAAGTTCTACCGTAAAATCGCCGCGGTTCGTCTGGAACACAGCGTACGTTTTATTGTCTGCCATAGTAAAAGCCTCCCTAATATATATAATAAGGTATTGTATACGTTTATATTACCGTAGAATAGGCAATTCCGCAAGTAGGTTGGGCGCTAAAGCGCCCGCAGGCCGCGGAAGTTTGACACTTGCTCCTTACTTCATTGAATAAGAAATCCTATAACCAAGCCATTGATAGCTATTTTTTTCGTCAAATTTTAGAGATTTTTATTGAGTAATGTTTGAGTAATGTGATATAATAAGGTGAGGAGGGATAGGACATGAGGCTTAAAATCTCAGAATCAAAGAACGCTAAATCACTTTATGTTATTCGCTCTACTTACATCAACGGCAAGCATTCTTCAAAAGTAGTTGAAAAACTCGGCACCTACGATGAATTAAAGAAAACTCACGATGATCCTATCACATGGGCTAAAGAATATATCAAGCAGCTTACCGAACAAGAAAAAGAGCAAAAGCGCGAGGTCGTGGTTCGTTTCAAACAATCAAAGCACCTGCCTAAAGATAAACAGCAGTGTTTCTTAGGCGGATATTTGTTCCTGCAATCCTTATATAATCAGTTGGGCCTCCCTGCCATCTGTCAAGCGATTTCCTCTCGTCATAAATTCACATATGACTTAGATAACATATTATCCTACCTTCTCTATACCCGAATCTTATTCCCGTCTTCCAAAAAAAGTTCTTATGAATTCGCTCGGCGATTCCTTGAGCCGCCGACTTTCGAGCCACACCAGATGTACCGTGCCTTGGAGTTCTTGGCAACAGAAGATGACTACATCCAAGCTCAGTTGTATGCCAACACGCAAAAGTTATCCCAGAGGAATGACCGTGTATTATACTATGACTGCACGAATTTTTTCTTTGAAATTGAGCAGGAGGACAATCTCCGTAAATATGGGGCATCCAAAGAGCATCGCCCCAATCCTATTGTAGAAATGGGGCTATTAATGGATGGAGACGGAATTCCTTTGGCATACTGTTTACACAGTGGCAGCACCAATGAACAAATCACTTTACAACCACTGGAAAAGAAGATTCTGAAAGA